>CAZCCS010000001.1:0-1387 GCA_964497005.1 uncultured Acidimicrobiaceae bacterium
GCCGTGGCTGTCGGCGAATACCTGGACCTCGACGTGGCGAGGCCAGGTCAGGTAGCGCTCGAGGTAGCTCTCCGAGCGACCGAACGCCTTCTCCGCCTCGCGCTGCGCCGACTCGAGCGCGGCCGCGGCTTCGGAGGCCTGCTGCACGACTCGCATCCCTCGGCCGCCGCCGCCATAAGCGGCCTTGATCGCGACGGGCCAGCCGTGCGCGTCCCCGAAGGCGATCACCTCATCAGCCGACTTGAGCACTTCCGTGGTTCCCGGCACGCCGACCACGTTCGCTCGCTGCGCAGCCAGGCGCGAGCTGATCTTGTCTCCCATCACCTCGATCGCCTCTGGGGGAGGGCCGATCCAGATGACGCCGGCATCCTGGATCGCCCTGGCGAAGTCGGCGTTCTCAGAGAAGAACCCGTACCCGGGGTGCACCGCGTCGGCACCCGAACGGGAGATCACATCGAGGATCTTCTGAGTGTCCAAATAGCTTTCCGCTGCGGTCTGCCCGCCGAGCGAGTAGGCCTCGTCGGCCAAGCGGACGTGGAGTGCCTCGCGGTCGAGATCCGAGTAGACCGCGACCGTCGCAATGCCGAGCTCGCGGCAGGTGCGGATCACCCGGACGGCTATCTCGCCGCGGTTGGCTATCAGGACCTTGGTCAGCACGAGGAGGCATTCTGGCAGCCGTGTTCATCGACGAGCGAGTTCGCGCGGACTTGGGGGCGACTACCCGCTTCAACGACATCCGGCTGCTGGACGTGACCGATTCGACCAATCGGGTCGTAGCGGACCTCGCCGCCGGGGGTGCCCCGGAAGGCCTCGTCGTCAGTGCCGATCTCCAGACGGCCGGTCGGGGCAGGCTGGATCGCAGTTGGGAGGCCGAACCCGGAGGGGGGCTCCTCGTCTCCCTGCTGCTGCGACCACGAGACTTGCCGATGTCCAGGTGGCATCTGGCTACCGCCGCCGCGGGGTTGGCGGGGAGGGATGCCTGCGAGGAGGTGGCCCAAGTCCGGGCGGACCTGAAGTGGCCCAATGACCTGATGCGCGGATCACGGAAACTCGCCGGCATCCTGGCCGAATCCAGGGCCGGCGCGTTGGTACTGGGGATGGGTCTGAACGTCCATTCGGGCCCGCCCGGGTCGGCGTGGCTGGACGACCTGGCCGGCGCCAGGGTCGCCCGCTCCGATCTGCTGGTGGCCTGGCTGAGATCGCTCGACCGGCTTCTCGACGACTGGAACCTCGTCGCCACGCGCTACAGGGCCGAGTGCTCCACAGTGGGCATGGAGGTATCGGTGGAGCAGGTCGGCTCCCGGCTCGTCGGAACCGCCGAGAGCATCGACGACGAGGGCAGGCTTGTCGTGCGGCCGGCCGGCGGGGGAGCGCTCGTCGCGGTGTC
>CAZCCS010000001.1:1487-3978 GCA_964497005.1 uncultured Acidimicrobiaceae bacterium
ACGAGGGCAGGCTTGTCGTGCGGCCGGCCGGCGGGGGAGCGCTCGTCGCGGTGTCCGCCGGCGACGTGGTGCACCTGAGGCCGGCGTAGGCCGGGGTCGCCGGGGGTCGCCGGGGTCGCCGGGGGTCGCCGGGGTCGCCGGGGTGGGCTTCGGCGTGTCTTGAGCGAGCGCCGCAGATCGTCCCGCGCCGGATAGTGGAACATACGTGTGCCACGCTGCCTTTTAGTGGCAAAGCCCACGCTCGGACACCGGACCGTTCGTTCCACTATCCGGCTCCGCCGCACGCGAAGGTTCCACAATGCGTACGCCACGCCCCCGGGACGACCCCCGACTCCCCGACTGCGCGACTCCCCGACTCCCCGGCACGCCGGCGACCAGCGCCCCCCTCGTGCCCCGGGCGCTTGAGGCCCCGTTGGTATCGTCGTCGCCGTGAAGGCGCTCATCCTCGCCGGCGGAGCGGGGACCCGACTCCGGCCGATCACCCACACCAGGGCGAAGCAGCTGGTGCCGGTGGCCAACAAGCCGATCCTCTTCTACGGCCTGGAGGAGATCGCCGACGCCGGGATCAAGGAAGTGGGAATCGTGGTGGGGGACACCGCCGCAGAGGTTCGCGCGGCGGTCGGGGACGGATCCGGCTGGGGGGTGTCGGTCACCTATCTCCCGCAGGACGCGCCCCTCGGGCTGGCCCACGCGGTGCTGATCGCCCGCGACTTTCTTGGCGACGACGACTTCGTGATGTATCTAGGGGACAACCTGCTCAAGCAGAGCCTGAAGGACTTCGTCGACAACTTCGAGGATGACCGCCGGCGGGCGCTTTCCCCCACCCTCGATGGCAACGGCGAAATCCCGCGGGCACAGATCCTGCTCAAGGAGGTGCCGGACCCGCACCGCTTCGGGGTGGCCGAGCTGCGGGCGGACGGTTCGGTCGTCCGGCTGCTCGAGAAGCCCGACAATCCCCCCTCCAACCTGGCGCTGGTCGGTGTGTACCTTTTCGACTCCACCATCCACGACGCGGTCGCCTCGATTCAGCCGTCGGCCCGTGGCGAGCTGGAGATCACAGACGCCATCCAGTGGCTCGTCGACAACGGACACCGCGTCCGCGCAGAAGTCCTCCAGGGATGGTGGATCGACACCGGCAAGCTCACACCCCTTCTCGAGGCGAACCGGTTGATCCTCGAGACCGTCGACCGGCGGGTCGAAGGCGAGGTCGACGCGGCTTCCGAGCTGGACGGGAGAGTCGTGGTGGAAAAAGGGGCGGTCGTGGTGCGCAGCCGGGTCCGCGGCCCCGTCGTAATAGGCGCCGGCACGAAAATCCAGGACAGCTTCGTCGGGCCGTTCACCGCGATCGGCCGGCGGTGCATCATCGACCGCAGCGAGGTGGAGCATTCGGTCATCCTGGACGACTGCCAGGTCCTCGGGGCGGGGCGCATCGAGGACTCGCTCCTCGGCCACCACGTCGAGGTCACCCGTACCGCCCGCCGCCCCCGGGCCACCCGCCTGATGGTCGGCGACCACGGGACGATCGATCTGCATTAGCCGGCGACTCCACCAGGTGGCGACCCTCACTAGGTGGCGACCCCCACCAGGTGGACCGGTCCACCGCAGCGTCGTGCCAGGGTCCGCCGGCGCCCCTCCGGTTATCCTCGTGGGGTGAAAATACTGGTCACCGGCGGCGCCGGCTTCATCGGATCCAACTATGTCCGGTGGGTGCTCGAACACACCGACGACGAGGTGACCGTCTACGACGCCCTCACTTACGCCGGTAACCGCTCGACCCTCGCCGACGTCGAACGGGACCAGCCGCATCGGTTCCGTTTCGTCCACGCCAACATCTGCGACCTGGACGCTTTCAGCGCGGCGGTCGAGGGCCATGACGCGGTCGTGCATTTCGCGGCCGAGAGTCACGTCGACCGCTCGATCAGCGGCCCGGAGGATTTCGTGGTCACCAACTGCGTGGGGACCAACGCGGTGATGCACGCGTCCCGCATGGCGGGCATCCCCCGGGTCGTGCACGTATCAACCGACGAGGTGTACGGGTCGGTCGCCGAGGGCCACAGCCTGGAGACGGATCCGCTCGATCCGCGATCGCCCTACAGCGCGTCCAAGGCCGGATCGGATCTCATCGCGCGGTCCTACTACTCCACCTACCAACTCCCGGTCCTGATCACACGGTCGTCGAACAACTTCGGCCCGTGGCAGTACCCCGAGAAGGTCATCCCCCTCTTCATCACCAACCTCCTCGACGGAGAGCAGGTCCCCCTGTACGGCGATGGTCTCAACAGGCGGGACTGGCTCTACGTCGACGACAACTGCTCGGGCATCGACGCGGTTCTCCGGTCCGGTGAGCCCGGCGAGATCTACAACATCGGGGCCGGTAACGAGCTGACCAACCGTGAGCTCACCGAGCGGCTGTTGGATCTCGCCGGCGCCGGCGAGGAGTCGATCCGCTACGTCGAGGATCGGCTCGGTCATGACCGGCGGTACTCGGTCG
>CAZCCS010000001.1:3988-15843 GCA_964497005.1 uncultured Acidimicrobiaceae bacterium
GAAGGCTCACGGGCTCGGGTGGGAGCCTTCACGCAAGCTCGAAGACGCGCTGGAGGAGACCTTCGCCTGGTACCGCGATAACCGCTGGTGGTGGGAGCCGCTGAAGGCGGCAGGCGAGGCGGTCGGGTCGAGGGCGTGAAGGTCCTCGTCACCGGTGCCGGCGGGCAACTGGGAACCGACCTAGGCAGGCTCCTCCAGAGCCAGCCGCACCACGAGGTGGTGGCCGCCACCCGTTCCATGCTCGACGTGGAAGACCGGGACCAGGTCATGTCCCTGGTAACCAGCTTGTCGCCTCAGCTGATCATTCACGCGGCGGCTTGGACCGCGGTCGACGCGTGCGAATCGGACCCCGACCGTGCCTGGCGAGCCAACGCCCTGGCGTGCCGGCACGTGGCAGAAGGCGCAGCTGCAACCGGTGCCCACCTGGTTGCCGTCTCGACCGACTACGTATTCGACGGCACCTCTGCGGATCCGTACACCGAGTGGGACCAGACCAATCCGGTGTCGATGTATGGGCGGTCGAAGCTCGGAGGAGAAGACGAGATCCGGGCGTTGCTGCCCGGGGCCACCATCGCCCGCACGTCGTGGGTTTGCGGGGCGAACGGGTCGAACATGGTGAAGACGGTGCTGCGGCTCGGCGCTTCGGGAACGTCCCCCCTTCGCTTCGTCGACGACCAACGCGGCTGCCCCACCTTCACCGATGATCTGGCGTCAATGCTGGCGCGACTGGGGTTCGCAAGGCTGCCGGGAACCTTCCACGTGACCAACCAGGGTCCTACCAGTTGGTTCGGGTTCGCCCGGGAGGTCCTCCGGGCTGCAGGACTGGACCCCTCCCGCGTGGAACCGATCACCACCGATCAGCTCGACCCCCCCAGGCCTGCGAGGAGGCCAGCGAACTCCGTGCTAGACAACACCGCCCTCCGGCTCAGCGGCATCCCGCTCCTCCCCGACTACCGGGAACCGCTCGAGCGAACCGTGAAGACCCTCCTGGCATCATGACGCCCCCGACGGACACGCCCGCCCCGACAGACACGCCCGCCCCGACAGACACGCCCGCCCCAGCCGTCCCCAACGCCGGCGGCGCCACGGTCGCCGTGATCGGCGCCGGCTACGTCGGGCTCACCACCGCGGTGTGCCTGGCCCACCTGGGTCACCGGGTGGTAGCGGCCGACATCGACTCGCGCCGGGTCGACATGCTCGCCAACGCGGAGCCCACGATCCTCGAGGAGGGGCTCCCGGAGCTACTCGCCGAGGGGGTTTCCTCGGGGCGGCTTTCGTTCACAACCGACGTGGCCGAGTCCGCTCGAGACGTCGACTTCGTCTTCCTCTGCGTCCCCACGCCCCAAGGTGCCGATGGTGCCGCCGACCTCAGCTACGTCGAGGACGCCGCACGTCGGATCGCGCCTCGGCTGAAGTCCGGCGCCGTGGTGGTCACCAAGTCGACCGTTCCGGTCGGATCGGTTGGAGTGGTCGTGGCCGCGCTGGACCGTCCCGATACCGCGGTTGTCTCGAACCCGGAGTTCCTGCGGGAGGGAAGAGCGGTTCACGACTGGCTCAACCCCGACCGGGTGGTCATCGGTAGCCACGACCGTTCGGCCGCCGAGCGATTGGCGCAGGTCTACGAACCGCTCGGCGCGCCAATCGTCATCACCGACCCGGCTTCGTCCGAAACGATCAAATACGCCTGCAACGCGTTCCTGGCCGCGAAGGTGTCGTTTGTGAACGCCATCGCCAACCTGTGCGGCGCGGTAGGGGCAGACGCGGTCGACGTGATCCGCGGGATGAGCTACGACCGGCGGATCGGCGCGGACCATCTCGCCCCCGGACCCGGCTGGGGAGGCTCCTGCTTCCCCAAGGACACCAGCGCGCTGATCCGGATCGCCGAGCGCCACGGGTACGACTTCGGGCTTCTGAAGGAAGCGATCGCCGCAAACAACGAGCAGTTCGAACGGGTCGCGACCCTGGTGAGTGACGCGGCCGGCGGAGACCTGACCGGGGTGACCGTCGCCGCCTGGGGACTCACGTTCAAAGCCGGCACGGACGACCTGCGCGAGTCGCCGGCGGTGTCCGTGCTGCGGCGCGTCGCTGCCAAGGGAGCCTCGATCCGGGCGTTCGACCCGACTCTTCCGGAGCAGACCAACTCGAACCTCGCCTCTTTGCCGGTCGAGGTCACCGACGATCCTTATTCGGCTTGCGAGGGGGCGAGAGTTCTGGTGGTCCTGACCGAATGGCCAGAGTTCGCCGAACTCGACCTCCGGAAGGTCGCCGCGGTGATGACTACGCCGGCGATCGTGGACACCCGCAACATCATCGAGCCGAACGCGGCCCGAGCGGCGGGCTGCAACTACACGGGCATGGGACGCTCGTAGTGCGGGTGGCCGTCGCCGGCGGGGCGGGCTTCATCGGACGGGCCATGTGCTCGAAGCTGCTCGACCGAGGCGACGAGGTGGTCTGCATCGACAACCTCGTCACCGGGACGGGCGAGCACGTAAAGGAGTTGTCGGAACGGGCCGGGTTCTCGTTCTTGGAGGCCGATATCAGCCGCGAGGTCGATCCAGGCGGTCCCCTGGATGCGGTCGTCAACCTCGCCTGCCCCGCCTCGCCGGCGGACTTCGGGCCTCTTTCTCTCGAGATCCTGAGCGTCGGCAGCGCCGGGGTTGCGAACCTGCTCCAGCTGGCGAGGGCTCGCCATGCACGGTTCCTTCAAGCATCGACGAGCGAGGTCTACGGGGATCCGCTCGTTCATCCTCAGCCGGAGAGCTACTGGGGCAACGTCAACCCGATCGGGCCGCGTTCGGTTTACGACGAGGCCAAGCGGTTCGGAGAAGCCCTCACGATGGCTCACCACCGCCGCTACGGGCTGGAGGTGCGGATCGCCCGGATCTTCAACACCTACGGCCCGGGGATGCGCCTCGACGACGGGAGGGTCGTCTCCAACTTCGTCACTCAGGCCCTGCGGGGAATGCCGCTCACGGTCTACGGCGACGGCACGCAGACCCGGAGCTTGTGTTACGTGGACGACGAGGTCGACGGTCTGATCGCCCTGCTCGGAAGCGACTACACCGGACCGGTGAACGTCGGCAACGACGACGAACGGACGATCCAGGAGATAGCCGAGCTCGTAATCGAACTGACCGGATCCGGATCGGAGATCGCCTACTTGCCCCTCCCGGCCGACGACCCCGCCCAGCGCCGGCCCGACCTCGCGGTCGCCCGAAGAGAGATCGGTTGGGAACCGGTCACACCGCTTCGCGACGGTCTGCGTTCGACCATCGACTGGTTCCGCTCCCGACTCGAGGCCAGCCCGCAAGCGTGACCCACTGCCTACAGCTGTGACCTCCGGGAAGTGACGGCCCAACCCCTGAGCGGGGTGGCCGCGATCGTCATCAACTACAACGCGGCCGACCACATCGGCGCGTGCCTGCGCTCGATCGCCGCCAACGGCGTCAACCGCGTCGTCGTCGTCGACAACAACTCCACCGACAACTCCTCCAACGTCGTCCACGCCGAAGGAGCCTGCTGGCTGCCTGCGCCCTCCAACCTCGGTTACGGCAAGGCCGCCAACCTGGGGGCCCGGGCTCCAACCGCCGCGCAAGCGGAATACCTGCTGGTCTGCAATCCCGATGTCGAGATCTCCGAAGGAGCCGTCGCCCGTCTGATGGACGCCCTGGAACGGGATCCGTCGCTCGCGGTTGTGGGGCCGGCCATCCGCAACCCCGACGGCAGCCTCTACCCCTC
Organism: uncultured Acidimicrobiaceae bacterium; assembly: GCA_964497005.1. Lineage (GTDB taxonomy): Bacteria > Actinomycetota > Acidimicrobiia > Acidimicrobiales > Palsa-688 > DASUWA01. Next base: position 7,727 of record CAZCCS010000001.1, read on the forward strand.
GGCGCGCACGTTCCCGGAGATGGTCGACGCGATCGGGCACGGGTTGCTGGGGCTCGTCGCCCCGGGGAACCGCTTCACCAGGAGGTACCGCCTGCTCGACTGGGACCACAGCCATGCCGCGCAGGTGGATTGGGTTTCGGGGGCCTGCTTTCTCTCTCGGCGCCAGGCCTGGGACGCCGTCGGCGGCTTCGACCCGTCCTACTTCATGTACCTCGAGGACGTCGACCTCTGCTGGCGACTCGGTCGGGCCGGATGGAAGGTCGCGTACGAACCTGCGGCCGCTGCGGTCCATGTCCAGGGAGTGTCGGCCGACCGCCACCCCTACCGGATGCTCGCCGCGCATCACCGTTCCATGTGGCGATTCGCGTATCGCACCACCGCCGGGCCGAAGAGGGCCACCCTGCCGCTGGTCGGGCTGGGTCTCGTCGCCCGTCTTGGGGTAGCAGCGGCGCTGCACAGATTCGGCGCTCCCGGGGACCCGCCCTCGACGGCGACCGGTGAGGGTGCCGCGCGGCCGCTACCCTGACACGACGCTATGGGCAAGGCCTCGTCTAACAAGAAAGTTGCACGCGCAGCAGGGATCGGCGGAGGCCGCACCTACCGCGGGCGCACTCCTTGGACCTACTACGGGGTGATCGCCCTGATCCTCCTCCTGGGCGTGGTCGGGACCGTAGCCAGCCGCGACCGCCGCCTCACCCAGATCAACAACAAGGGCGGCACGCCACCCACCGTCGGCACCACCTGGCACGAAGGGTACGCGGTGTACGAATGCGGCAAGTTCGTCCCGGCGATCACCAAGGCGGACAACCCGCAGGGCATCACCACGCTCGCAAACAGCCCCGGCGTCATCCTCATCCAGCCGAAGGTCAAGGCCGCCGCCGGGACCAACGCCACTCTGGGCAAGTTCGCGTCCGCGGCGGGCATGAAGCTCAACGCCGCCGAGCTGCAGGTCCCCGGCGGGACCCTGTACCAGGACGGCAGCACCTGCGAAGGCAAGCCCGGCCACGTTTACGTCAAGCAGTTCGCCTACGCGGGTGCGACCGTCGGCAAGCTCTACAACGGCGCGAAGGGCCAGCTGCCGAAACTCGATCCCAGGGACGTGCCGCTCCAGGATCAGGTTCTCGTAACCATCGCCTTCGTCCCTGCCTCGGACGCCTCCAAGATCCCCCCGCCCCCGGACTCGGTCAACAACGCCCTGAACGCCGCGGTCACCTCTCCTAGCACGACGACCACGACCCCGCCGGCGACCACCACACCGACAACCACGAAGAAGTGAAAGCGGTCGTCCTCGTAGGGGGCGAGGGCACCCGGCTCCGGCCGCTCACCCTGACGACGCCGAAGCAGATGCTCCCCGTCGGCGGCCTCCCCATGATCGAGCGCGTCATCGGCGGGCTCGGGTCCTACGGCATTTCGGGTGTGGTGCTTTCGCTCGGATACAAGCCTGATGCATTCACCCAGGCCTACCCGGGCGGCCGCTGCGCCGGCCTCGCGATCGAGTACGCGGTCGAGCCGGAACCCCTCGACACCGCCGGCGCCATCGCCTTCGCGGCACGGGAGGCCGGCATCGACGACACCTTCGTGGTCCTGAACGGCGACGTGCTCACCGGGCTTGATGTCGGCGAGCTCATCCGCTTCCACCGCGAACGAGGAGCCGAAGCGACCATCGCGCTGACCCCGGTGGAGGACCCGTCGCGCTTCGGTGTCGTCCCGACCGACCCCGAAGGCCGGGTCGTCGATTTCATCGAGAAGCCGGCGCCAGGCGAAGCCCCGACCAACCTCATCAACGCCGGCACCTACGTGCTCGAGCCGTCCGTGCTCGAACGCGTCCCGCACGGCCGGCGGGTCTCCATAGAGCGGGAGACCTTCCCGGGCCTCGTCGCTGACGGAGGCCTCTACGCCCTCGCATCGGACGCAGACTGGGTCGACGCCGGCACGCCGGCCACCTACCTGGCGGCCAACCTCCGCTACGCCGCGCCTCCCTCCCCGGGCACCGAGATCGGCGAAGGCGCCGACATCACGTGCAGCGTCGTCGGCGAGGGAGTAAAGATCGGTGCGGGGGCAGTAGTTGTCGAGTCGGTCCTCTTCGACGGTTCGCAGGTCGGCCCCGGAGCGGAAGTACGGTCGTCGATTCTCGGCCATGGGGCCAAGGCGGAAAAAGACGCCGTCGTCGCGGACCTCACCGTCGTCGGCGACGAAGCCGTCGTGCCTGCGGGCGAGCAGGTCTTCGGTGGCCGCGTGCCCTCAATCCGGTGAGAGCGTTCGTGACAGGAGGAGCCGGGTTCATCGGCTCCAACCTGGTTGACCGGTTGCTGGCCGAAGGACACACCGTCGACGTCGTCGACAACCTGACGACCGGTTCCCTCGCCAACCTCGCCGACGCGCGCAGGGCCAAGCTCGGCCGGTTGAGCTTTCACCAGTTGGATGTCCGCTCGCCGGATCTTTCGGAGCTGATGAACCGTTGCCACCCAGACGTGGTCTTCCATCTCGCCGCGCAAGCCGACGTACGGGTCTCCGTCGCCGACCCGGTCTTCGACGCCGAGGTGAACATCATCGGATCCCTGCGGGTCCTCGAAGGTGCGCGCTCCTCAGGGGCACAGAAGGTGATCTTCGCGTCGAGCGGCGGGACGATCTACGGCGACCCTGACCCGTCGGATCTGCCGGTGAAGGAGTCTCATCCTCAGACTCCGATATCGCCGTACGGCGTCGCCAAGAAAGTCGTCAGCGACTACCTCTACGCGTACAGAGAGCTCCACAACATCGAGTTCACGTCGTTGGCTCTCGCCAACGTGTACGGACCCCGCCAGGACCCCCACGGGGAGGCCGGCGTGGTTGCAATATTCGCCGGGCGGATGCTGTCGGGCCAGCCCTGCACCATCTACGGAGACGGTAAGCAGACCCGCGACTTCGTGTACGTCGACGACGTCGTTGACGCGTTCGCCCGTGCGGCAGAGCGCGGCGGCGGCCTGGTGCTCAACGTCGGGACGGGGGAGGAGACCAGCGTCAACCGCCTGTACCAGGCGATGGCCTCGTACGCCGGCGTGACCCAGCCGCCGGTCCGGGCCCCCGCCCGGCCGGGCGAGCTGGAGAGGAGCTGCCTCGATCCCTCCCGCGCGAGGATCCATCTGGGCTGGAAGCCGTGGACCTCCCTCGACGAAGGCGCTGCGGCGGTAATCGACTGGTTCCGCTCCCGCCCTGGCTGAACCCGCCTAGCGAAAAAGGTCCTCCCCGTAAGGCCGGACCACCTCCGAGCGGACGGAAGACTCCCTGAGCCAGGACGGGTCGACACCCCGGATCACCGCCGCGGGAACGCCCTTCGACTTGCCCATCACCAACTCGGCGGCGCTAGCCAACTCGTCGGCGACGCACACCTCGGTGACCGCGAGCTCCCGCCCGAACGCGTCCGGGCTTCCGCGCAGATCGACAACCGCGGCCACCCCCGCGGTCCCTATCGCCACGTCGGTCAGGCCCTTACGCCAAGTCCGGCCGAACGTGTCGGAGACGATGACCCCGACCTCGGCGCCCGCTCTGGCCCGGATCCCGTCTCTGATCCGCCGGGCTGACCGGTCCGGGTCGACCGGAAGGAGGGCCGCCCAGCCGCGCTCGACATTGGACAGGTCGACGCCCGAGTTGGCGCAGACGAAGCCATGCCGCGTCTCGGTCACCAAAAGGTCCCCCCGCCGGCGCAGCACCCTCACCGCCTCCTGGGTGACCAGCTCCTTGTGGGAGTTGGGGTCGTCGGGGTCGACTTCGACCAGCCGACCCTCCGCCTTGGACACGACCTTTTGGGTCACCACGACGACATCGCCGGTCTCCAGCCCAAAGGCTCCGACGATCAGCGCCGCCAACTCGTCGCCGGGCCGGACCTCGGGGATCCCATCGATAGGCAGTAACTGAAGCCCCTGGGACAACTCAGCGCCCGTCGCTCGCGAGCGCACCGCCGAGGACCACCCGGGCGAGGGCGGCAGCCTCCGACGGTCCGGTCATGACGGTTGGCGCGACCACGGCCCGCATCCCGGCGTCCTCGACATCGCCCGCCAGGTCCGAGTCGGCCTCGTCGATCACGAGCGTCGAGGCGTACCGGGCCCACAAGCGGGCGACGCCCACCACGGAAGGCTCGTGGCCGAGCTCCTCCAGCATCCGGTCCGCCGGCCCCTTCAGCGCCCTGCCGGCCACGATCGGAGAAACCGCCACGCACTTGCCCCGCGCATCGGTCACCGCCTCCCCTATCCCTCCTGTCGCGAGCACCGGCCCGATCGACACGATCGGGTTTGACGGGCAGATCACCACGAGGTCGGCGCCAGCGATCGCTTCGAGAACTCCCGGTGCCGCCTCGGCCTTCTCCACGCCGGCGAGCCGTACGGCAGTGACGGGCACTTCGTGGCGACGACCCACGAAGTACTCCTGGAAGCCGATCTCGCCCTCCGCGATGGCCACTCTTGTCTCGATCCGCTGGTCCGACATCGGAATGATCCGGACCTTCACCCCCCACCGCTGGGCGATCTCGAGGGCGACCTCCGAGAGGGTGGCTCCTTCGAGGAGCCTGCTGGTGCGGTAAAGGTGGGTTCCCAGGTCCTTGTCGCCGAGGTTGAACCATCCGAGCCGCCCGCCGCTGTAGGCGCGTAGCTGCTCCATCGCCGCCCAGGTCTCACCGACGAGGCCCCACCCCGTCTCCGGGTTGATCATTCCGGCGAGGGTGTATGTGACGGTGTCGAGGTCCGGGCTGACGTGCAGTCCGTGCATCACGATGTCGTCTCCGGTGTTGACGACCGCGGTGATTTTCTCGGGCTCGACGACCGACACCAGCCCCCGGAGCATCCGGGCGGCACCCACACCGCCGGCAAGCGCCACGATCATCGAGAAACCCTATCCGGGCGGTGGCGGGGCACCGGCGGGCTAGTTTTCGGGGCCGTGTTGACCGTAGCCGTCGACGCCACGCCGCTCGTGGGCGACCGCACCGGCATCGGGAAGGCAGTGAGCGGGCTCATCGGTGAGCTGGCAAGCCGGCCGGACCTGAGCCTGGTTGGGTACGGATTGACCACGCGGGGCTGGACGCAGTTGCGCCGCGCTCTCCCCTCTGGAGCGAGGCCTTCGCGCGGGCCGATGCCGGCGGGGGTGCTTCTGGATGTGTGGGGCCGGTCGGACCTGGCGCCGGTGGAGTGGTGGACCGGCTCTGTCGACGTGGTGCACGGAACCAACTATGTGGTCCCGCCGGCGAGGAGCGCGGCCCGCTTGGTAACCGTCTGGGACCTGACAGCCGTCCGCTACCCCGAGTTGTGCACGCCGACGAGCCGGAAGTACCCGGGGCTGGTCGAGCGCGCCGTCCGGGAGGGCGCGTGGGTCCACACCGGTGCATCCTCGGTTGCCGCCGAGATCGTCGATCACTTCGGCGCCGAACCTTCAAGGGTGAGGGTCATCCCGCCCGGTATCGACCCGCCAGGCGATGTACCCCGCCCCGCCGGTCCCTCCTACATCCTCGGGCTCGGCACCACCGAACCGAGAAAGGACTTTCCGGGCCTGGTCACCGCGTTCGACCGGATCGCGTCCTGCCACCCCGATCTGGAGTTGCGGATCGCCGGGCCGGAGGGCTGGGGGGAAAGCCAGGTTCGGTCCGCGATCGATTCGTCGCCTCATCGCGGGCGGATAAAACGGCTGGGCTGGGTCGCCGATACGAGGGCACTGATCGCGGGGGCGATGGTGTTCGCGTTCCCGTCGATCTACGAAGGGTTTGGTTACCCGCCGCTGGAAGCCATGTCCCTCGGGGTGCCGGTCGTAGCCACGTCCGCCGGAGCGGTCCCCGACATCGCGGGAGACGCAGCGGTTCTGGTGGAACCCGGCGATCCCGACGCGCTCGCGCGTGCCTTGTCGAGGATCCTCGACGACGGCGACCTGCGCGCCCAGCTTGTCGAGAAGGGTAAGGCGAGGGCTGCGCTCTTCAGCTGGGACACTGCAGCGAGCGCGATGCGAGACCTTTATTACGAGATCGCGGACCAGCGATGAGGGTCGCGGTCAACGCCGAGCAGTTGCTCTACCACTCACCTGGAGGGATCGGGCGCTACACCGCGCAAATCCTCTGCGGTGTACCCCGGCTGTTCCCCGACGACGAAGTTGTCGCGTTCACGGCGCGCCACCCCCGCCGAACGGTGAGCGCGGCGCTGCTGGCAGCCGGTGTCACGGATCAGGCGACGGTCCTGTCTCTGTCAAGGCCCATGCTGTACGAGGCTTGGTTGCGGCTCGGTCGGCCACGGCTCCCGAAATCGTTGAATGCCGACCTGGTTCACGCTCCGTCGGTTGCGGTCCCACCGCATCCGGCGGTCCCTTTGGTGGTGACCGTTCACGACGTCGCGTCGGAGCTTTTTCCGGAAAGCTTCCCGAGGCGGGGAAGGCGGTTCCACGCCATGGGTCTCGCCGCGGCGGAAAGCAGGGCGGACATCGTCCTCACCGTCAGCAACGCGTCCGCGGCTGACATCGTCGAGCACACGTCGATCTCGCCGGACCGGATCCGTGTCGTCCACAACGGCGTCGACCCGATGCCGCTGGACGCCGAGCACCGGACGAGGGTGCTGCGTTCGCTCGGGCTGACCGACCGGCGTTACGTGTTGTGGCTGGGGAGCTTTGAGCCGCGAAAGGGCGTGGGCACGATCCTCGCCGCGATGGCCGAGCTGCGGCGCCGGCGCGCCAGCCCGGACGTACATCTGGTGATCGCCGGTTACGAGGGCTGGCTGGAGGACCGCTTGGTCGACCCGGCAGACCGGGCGACGTTGGGGGACTCCCTGCGCCAGATCGGTCGGGTCAACGAGGAAGAGTTGTGGGCTCTCTACGGCGGCGCACTTCTGTTCGCCTTTCCCAGTAGGTATGAGGGTTTCGGGCTTCCGGTGGTCGAGGCGATGAGCCAGGGGACGCCGGTCGTCGCGTCGGACATAGATGCGATCCGCGAGGTCGCCGGCGGCGCTGCCCGGCTGGTTTCGCCGTCGGCGCCCGAAGCGTGGGCGGACACCATCCACGAGCTCCTCGACGACGAAGCTGAGCGCCGGCGTCTCGCCGAGGCAGGCGTGTCCCGAAGCCGGGAACTGAGCCTCGACGCGACGCTGCGGGGAATCCGGGCCGTATACCAGGAGCTGGCGGGAAGCTAGCGTCGCAAGTCGTGCGAGTCCTCGTCACCGGCAGCAAGGGCTTCGTCGGCCAGTGGCTGCTCCAGCACCTCGAAGCCAACGGGGACGAGCCGGTAGGGCTGGACGCCGAGGTCGACATCACCGACGCGGCCGCGATCGGCAAGGCGGTCGGCCGGGTCGCTCCCGACGCGATATGCCATCTCGCCGCGCAGGCGAGCGTGAGTGCCTCGTGGGCGGACCAGCCGGGGACTTACTCGGTCAACACCATCGGCTCGGTCAACGTCTTGACCGCGGCGCTCTCCTGCAGCGTGCGCCCGCGGGTGCTGCTGGTGAGCTCGTCGGAGGTTTACGGCCGGGTGCGCCCTTCCGAGCTCCCCATCCGGGAGGACCACCCTTTCGCGCCTGTCAGCCCATACGCGGCGAGCAAGGCTGCGGCGGAGTTCGCCGGCGTGCAGGCCTGGCTGGGGGGCGAGCTCGAGGTGGTGAGGGCGAGGCCCTTCAACCACACCGGTCCGGGCCAGCGTCCCGATTTCGTCGTTGCCGCGCTCGCCAAACAGGTCGCCGAAGCGATGGCATCGGGAGCCGACGCGCTCTACACCGGGAATCTGGACCCGAGGCGCGACATCACCGACGTGCGCGACGTGGTGCGCGCCTACCGGCTCCTGCTCGACCTCGGAGAGCCGGGCGAGGCATACAACGTCTGCAGCGGATCAGCGGTGAGCATCCGCGAGGTGGCGGAGCGGCTGCTACGGGTCGCCGGGCTCGACCTTCCGGTCGTAGTCGACGGAGACCGGGTGCGACCCGTCGACATCCCCGAACTGCGCGGCGACCCGTCCAAGCTCCAGCGGGCCACCGGGTGGAGCCCCGAGATCGGTCTGGACCAGACCCTTGCGGACGTGGTCGGCTACTGGAAACGGCCGGCCGCTTCCGCAGCCGGCCGCTAGCCAGGGGGGTCTGGGTTTGGGTTGGGGGTTGGGGCCCCGACCGGACTGGTGTGTTACGGCCCGG
>CAZCCS010000001.1:15943-34016 GCA_964497005.1 uncultured Acidimicrobiaceae bacterium
CGTGGGGTTGGGGCCCCACGCTCGGGAGGAGGACGGGGTTGGGGCCCCGTCCGGGCTGGTGTGTTACGGCCCGGCGTGGGGTTGGGGCCCCACGCTCGGGAGGAGGACGGGGTTGGGGCCCCGTCCGGGTTCGTGTTAGAGGCCGACCGCGGTGCGGAAAAGCTGCTCGGGGGTTGCAGCGGCCGCACGCACGGTCTGGACGACCGTCTTGGCACCTTCGGGAAGGCGCTCCTCGAGGCGGTCGAACTGCTGGTCGAGCTGCTGGCGTGCGGGTCGCACCCGCTCGTCGAGGGTCTTGGCCAGCTCGGTCAGCTGAACACGAATGATCTCGGCCTGGCCGTCGATCAGCTTGCCGATCGCGGCGAGGTTCTCGCTGAGTTGGTCGCCGAACTGCTCGGCCTGGCTGACCGCCTGCTTGCGGTACGACTCGATCTGGTTGCTGAGGTTTGTGGGCAGCCCGCCGAGCCCGGCCAGCTGGGATTCCAGCTGCTTGGTCAGCTCGACCCGGCGGACCTGCGCCCGCTGGAAGCCGAGGACGCCGAGTCCGACGGCAACGTAGGCGCCCTCCTTGAGGGCCTCGTTCACGTCGGCGGCCGTTTTGTTGATGTCGATTTGCGGGAAGGTGACGTCCGGCATTTGTCCTCCTGGACGGCCCGGGGGGACCGTGGAACTTGGGTTACCAGTGCAATGTATAACAGTTGCAAGCACTCTGCAAGCACTCGGACCAGTGTCCTGTGTCACGGCGCCCTGTGTCCCTGTGCCTTGTGTGACAGTTAGCCCGTTACGTCCGGGTCCGAGTAGTCCGGCCGCTCGGGTGAGCGCCATGTCACCCGCAGCCACCCTCTTTTACCCGCCAACTAGGCTCGCACGCCCGGATGCAGTCAGATTCCCAACCGCCCGCGCCAACGGTAGTTGCGGTCGTCGTAACCAGCGATCCCGGGCCGTGGCTCGAGCAAGTGCTCTCGTCGCTGGCTGCCCAGGATTACGCCAACGTTTCGGTGGTCGTGGTCGACTCGGCCAGCGCCACCGACCCCACCCCTCTGGTGGAGTCGGTCCTGCCCGGAGCGTTCGTGTGGCGATTGGAGAAGAGGGTCGGTTTCGGCCGGGCGGCCAACCAGGTCCGCCAGTTGGTCCAGGGCGCGTCGCATTACCTGTTCTGTCACGACGACGTGATCCTCGCCCCCGACGCGGTCCGCCTTCTGCTCGAAGAGGCGTTCCGCTCGAACTCGGCGATCACCTCGCCCAAATACCTTCAATGGGACTCGCCGGACCGGCTGCTCGCAGTGGGGGCGACCGCCGACAAGGTGGGCGTCATTCAGGACCTGGTCGATCCGGGCGAGCTCGACCAGGAGCAGCACGACGCGGTGCGGGAGGTTCTGGTCGCACCCGCCGGCGCCACCCTCGTCCGGGCCGACCTGTTCGAGGCGCTGGGCGGTTTCGACGAGACCATCGACCAGTTCGGGGAGGACTTGGATCTCTCCTGGAGGGCGCGGGTCGTCGGGGGGAGGATCACGGTGGTGCCCGCGGCGCGGGTGATGCACCTGCAGGCGGTCAAACGGGGGGTCCGCGCGGGATGGGCTAGCGGATCCGCCCGCCGGCGGGCGGCGTTCGAAGCGGACTCCAACCGGGTTCGCACCTTGTTGACCGTTTACCGCTGGTTCGACGTGGCGTGGATCTTCCCGCTCGCCATGCTGTGGATGCTCGGCGAGGCAGCCACCCGTCTGATCCAAGGCCGCCCCGGCCAATCCTGGCAGACGATCGGCGCGTTCTTCGCCGGGGTTCGCCGGCCAGGCGAGCTGTGGAAGGCCAGGCGGGCGCTGCAGCGCCACCGGCGGGTCGGTGACGCCGCTATCCGCAAGTTGCAGAGCCGAGGCAACGCCCGCCTCAGGGGCTTCCTACGCGCCCGGATCGAGGGGGTGAGGGACGGCCTGCCGCCGGCGCCTGTGACCAGGCGTCCGCAACTGACCGGGTACGAGGACGCCGCCGATGTGCCGCCGTACCCGCTACCCGAAACGGAAGAGGAGGCGACGCCCGTCTCGGCGGACAGGCGCCTGGCGCTGCTGATCCTGCTCGCGGTCGGGATAGTCCTCCTGGTGGGGTCGCGGGGCCTGCTCGGCCGGGAGATCCCCGCCGTCGGTCGTATCCCCAACACCTCGTCCGGGATCGGCTCGCTGTGGAGCCAGTGGTGGTCAACCTGGCAGCAGTCTGGGCTCGGGGTTTCCGGTCCGACCGCGCCGGCGGTCGGCCTGTTGGCTTTGCTCGGCACCGTCCTGGCGGGCGCGGTCGGGGTTCTCCAACACGTTGTGGTGCTGGGGCCTCTAGTTCTCGGGCCGCTCGGCGCCTACCGGGCAGCCCGGTGGTGGGGTTCGCGCCGCGGCAAGGTCGCCGCCGCGGTGGTTTATGCGGTCTGCCCGCTTCCATACAACGCACTCTCGCACGGGCACTGGGGCGCGTTGGTGGCCTTCGGCGCGGCCCCCTGGGTTCTCGGCTGGCTCGGCCGGCTATCGGGGGAGATCCCGTTCCCGATCACGCCGGTCAACCGTATGTACGCCCGTGCCGCCGCCCTTTGTGTCCTGGTCGCGGTGGTGGGGGCGGTGGCGCCGGCCTGGCTGTTCGTGGTCCCGCTGGTGGGGCTGGGTCTTTTGGCCGGATCCGCCCTCGCCGGGAACCCCAGAGGCGGGGCCAGGGTGTTCGCTCTCGGGGTGGCGGCGAGCGCCGGGGCCTTCGTGCTCCTGCTTCCCTGGTCGGGAACGGTGCTGGGCAACAGCGTCGCCACCTCCGGCTCGGATCTTGGTTCGAGCGGGAGGCTCGGGTTCGGTGCGGCGTTGCGTTTTCAAACCGGGCCGTTTGGGCACGGGGTCCTCGGGTGGGCGTTGCTGGTGGTCGCGGCGCTCCCGTTGTTTATCGGCCGGGGTTGGCGCCTGACCTGGGCTGCACGCCTGTGGGCGGTGGCGCTCGTTTGCTTCGCCACGGCGTGGGCCGGGTCGAGAGGGTGGGTGCCGGCGCTGCCGGCGGATGTTGTCCTGGCGCCGGCAGCGGCGGCGCTGGCGGGGTCGGCCGCCCTTGGAGCAGCCGCGTTCGAGCTCGACCTGCCCGGCTACAGGTTCGGGTGGCGGCAGTTGGCCGCGGGGGTCGCGGCCCTGGCCATGGCGCTGGCTGCGGTTCCGTTGCTGGCGGCCTCGAAGACCGGCCGGTGGGAGGTGCCGAGCGCCGACCCGGCTTCTGAGCTTCCGTTCCTGCCCGACCCGGGCCACGGCGATTACCGGGTGTTGTGGGCCGGGGCGCCCGACGCCCTCCCGCTCGCCGGGTACCAGCTCTCCCCGGGCGCCGCTTACGGCGCGTCCTACGACGGCCCGCCGAGGGTCTCCGACCTGTGGGTCACCGGTCGTACCGGCGCCACACCGCAGTTGGCTGCCGATCTGCGGCTCGTGGAGGGACGGTTGACGACCAAGCTCGGCCACCTTCTCGCCCCGGCTGGAGTCCTCTACGTCGTGGTGCCGAATCACACCGCTCCGCTCGGTTCTGGCGCCTTTCCTGCCCCGCCGCCGGCTTCTCTCCTGCAGGGGTTGGCGTTGCAGACCGACCTGATGGTGGTCGACCAGGTGGACTCCAACTACAGCGTGTACCGCAACGCGGCCTGGGTGCCGGCCAAGGCGGAGCTTCCCGCTTCGGCTATCCCCGCGGCGAAGGCGGGCTCGGCCGGCCAAGTGGCGCTGCAACAGCTCGACACGCAGGGCGCGGTCCCCGTGCTCACCGGGCCGTCGAACTCGGTGAACGGCCGGGTCGGTGCGGGCTCGACGGTCTATGTGGGGTCGACCCGCTACAGCGGGTGGAAGCTCCAGGTCGGATCCGCTTCACTGTCGCCTCGGCCGGCGTTTGGGTGGGCGATGACCTTCCGGGTGCCGGCGGCCGGCGGTGGGTCGGGCGCCGGCGGTGGGTCAGGCTCGGGCGGCAAGTTGGTCCGGGCGACCCTGCACGCGCCGGCGCCGCTAAGTGTCCGGGCGGCACAGATCGCCGAGGTGGCCCTCTGGGCGGTACTCGTGGCGTTCGTCGCCCTGGACATCCGCAAGCGCCGCAACGAAGAACCCGACCCCGAGGTCGTCCGGCCGGAGTGGTTCGTGCCGGTAAGCCCCGCGGCCGACCGGCGCAACTGGAGATCGAGACCGTCCTCGCAAGGCCTCGGGTCGGGCGATATGGAGGGCGACGAGGTGTGGGTCGATGTCTAGCGAAGGGCCGTTGGCGGGCGAGAGGGGCGCGCCCCCCGCAAACGAGCGCCTGAGCGTCCGCCACCGGGTCGGGGGCGGTGTCACTCGCGCACCCATCCTCCTGGCCGTGCTGGCTGTGCTGATCGCCGGCGGCCTGATCGACAAGACGGCCTCCTCAGCAGGCAACGCGAGCGGCGCGGCGGGTACGGGCGCCGGCAGTGCGCGTGCGGCCCAGCAGGTTCCTGTGGCCGCACCGGCAAAAGCTGTCTCCTCGTCGTGGTTCTGTGGAGGCGCCACCGATACCCAAAGCGGCCTGGCACCTGGGTGGGTCGTGATCGCCAACAGTGGCACGAGATCCGCACGGGCCGTGGTCAATCTGGTCGGAAGCAACGGGAGCCGAGCGAGGGTGCCCGTCACCGTCGACCCTGCCTCGCGTCAAACCGTCGCGGAGGACCTCCCGGGAGGCTCCCCCTGGATCGGGGCCACCGTCGACGTCGATGCCGGGGCCACCTCGGTCGAGCAGTTCAACAACGGACCCGGCGGAGTGGCCGCCACCCCCTGCGCCACCTCTGGCTCGTCGCACTGGTACTTCGCCACCGGCCAGACCCTGGTCAACGCCGGAGTGGAGTTGACCCTCGTCAACCCGTACCCCTCCGAGAGCATTGTCGACCTCAGCTTCACCACCGACCAGGGCATCGAAATGCCCGTCGAGTACCAGGGCATCGACGTTCCAGCCGGCGGGCTCGTCTCGGTCAACCTCGGCGATCACCTTCGCCGGCGCCAGCAGATAGCCACGACCGTGACCGCGCGTACTGGGCGAGTGGTCGCCTGGAAGACCCAATGGGTCACCGCTGCGCCGTCCGGGTCGCCGCTCTTGGGTAGCGCCGCCGCCCAGAACCCGCTCACTGATCCCGCCGCGCCCATCGGCGGTGTCACCGTCGCCCTCGGTGCGCCGTCGGCGGGAACCACCTGGGTGTGGGCCGACGGCCAGGCCGGCAACGGGGTCGCCGAGCAATACGTCATCTACAACCCGGGTCCTGTGACCGCGGCGGTCCGGCTGTCGGTCCAACTCGACCAGGGGGTGGCCGAACCGTTCGACCTGTCGGTCCCTCCCGACCAGGTCATCCCGATCGAGTCGGACCAGCAGGCCCGCATCCCGGCCGGCGTCACCCACTCAGCCGTCTTGCAGTCGACCAACGGGGTACCGGTGGTGGCGGAGCGGGTGGTCGCGGCCGCCAGCCCGTCGCCGTGGAGCGGTCTCGGCGAGATGCTCGGGGCGAGAGTGCCGGCGCAGCGTTGGCTGCTTGGCTCGGCGGTCGCGGATTCGAGCCACGGCGGTTGGGTGGTTCTGTTCAACCCCGGGACCCAGGCGCTTCAGGTCACGATCAACATGCTGAGCGGCGGCACCCAGGTGCCGCTAACCGGTCAGACCCCCGTCTCCGTGCCCCCCGACCGGCGGGTCGCGGTGCGCGTGAACCAGGGGAGGGGGAGCCTGCAGGCTCCCTTGGTTGTGAGCTCTCCGCTACCGATCTACGCCGAGTTCAACGTTTATGGCATAGGCGGGCCCGGGATCGGGCTCGGCTCGGGGGTGCCGCTCTCTTAGGCGCCGGCCCTTACGCCGGCTCGCCCTCCGCCGCTCCGACCTCCGAGAACCTCGGGACGACGGGAGCCTCGATCTCGTGCACCGGCCGGCCGAAGGCCTGGTCGACCAGACGGCCGACCTCGGCGCCGTCGATGGTCTCCTTCTCGAGGAGGGCCGCCGCGACCGCGGCCAGCCCACGGCGGTGCTCCTGCAGGAGCCGGACCGCCCGCGCTTCCTGCTCGCGGAGGATGCGCTCCACCTCCTCGTCGATCACGCGCGAGGTCACGTCGCTGTAGTCCCGGGCCGCGTGCATCAGGTCCTCCCCGAGGAACACCTGGCCCTCTTGGCCCCACGCCATCGGCCCGATCCGCTCGCTCATACCGAACTCGCGGACCATCTTGCGGGCCATCTCGGTGGCCCGCTGCAGGTCGTTTGAACCACCAGTCGAGATGCTTCCGAGGATGGTCTGCTCGGCGCAGCGACCGCCCATCATCACGCAGACGGCGTCCTCGATGTACTCCCGCCAATACGTGTGGCGTTCCTCGATCGGGAGCTGCTGGGTCACCCCGAGAGCCATGCCGGTCGGGAGGATGGTCACCTTGTGCACCGGGTCGGCGTCCGGCAGGACGTAGGCCAAAACGGCGTGGCCGCCCTCGTGGTAGGCGGTCGCCTCCTTCTCCTTGTCGGAGAGCACGGTCGACTCGCGCCTCTGGCCCATCAGCACCCGGTCGCGTGCGGCCTCGAAGTCCTGCATGGCGATGGCTGTCGCGCCCCGCCGGACCGCGTGCAGGGCCGACTCGTTGACCAGGTTGGCCAGGTCGGCGCCGCTCATGCCGGGCGTGCCACGCGCGACAACGTGCAGGTCCACGTCCGGCGCGATCCGCTTGTCCTTGCAGTGCACCTGGAGGATCGGCAGCCGCTCTTCGAGGTCGGGGAGAGGGACCACTATCTGGCGGTCGAAGCGACCCGGCCGCAGCAGGGCGGGATCGAGGATGTCCGGCCGGTTGGTCGCCGCCATCATGACAACGCCCTCAGTCGTCTCGAACCCGTCCATCTCGGCGAGCATCTGGTTGAGCGTCTGCTCCCGCTCGTCGTGACCGCCGCCGAGTCCCGCGCCGCGCTTACGGCCGATGGAGTCGATCTCGTCGATGAAAATAATCGCCGGCGCCTGCTTCCTCGCCGTCTGGAACAGATCCCTCACGCGGGATGCCCCGACCCCGACGAACATCTCCATGAAGTCCGAGCCTGTGACCGACAGGAAGGGCACCCCCGCCTCGCCGGCGACCGCCCTCGCCAGCAGGGTCTTGCCGGTACCCGGCGGCCCGACGAGGAGCACCCCTTTCGGGATCTTGGCGCCGATCTCCTTGAACCGGTTCGCCGACCGCAGGAAGTCAACGACCTCCCGGATCTCCAGCTTCACCCCCTCGTATCCCGCCACGTCGGAGAAGGTCGTCCTCGGCCGTTCCGTCGTGTACACCTTCGCTTTGGACCGCCCGATGGACATGATCCCGCTCATCTGGCCTTGCGCCCGCCGGGACAGCCAAACGAACAGCAGGATGATCACCGCGCCGTAAAGCAGGTACGGGATGATCGCCGCCCAGGCGCTGGTCTGCGACGTGGTGAGCTTGAGGTCCTTGATGTTCTGGCTGTAGGTCTGCAGGGCCTGACCGTTCTGGTTGAGGTCGGGGCCTTGTACGGAAAAAGTCTGGCCGCTGTCGTTGGTATAGGTGATCTTGCCGGTGTCCTTGTTGACGCTGGCCGACTTCACCTGCCCGGAGGTCATCGCCTGGTAAAAGACGCTGTAGTTCTGGCTGGGAGGGTTGCTGGTCGTGTGCATCGACGACAGAACCACCGCCAGGATCACGACCGTCACCAGCACGACCGCCACCCACCGCCAGTTGTTGTTCACCTGGTTGGACCCCCCGGGAAGGCCGGGACCGCCCCCGGGCCGCATATCTCCGGGTTGCCTGCTCATGGGGTCCATGGTAGGCCCCCTGCTTGCGGTTACGCTGGTCCCCCATGGACCGCCGCCCCCTCTGCGCCCGGCCCGGGTGCCAGGGGAGCACGGCGGCTTGGCTCACCTACGACTACCAGGGCCAGAGCGTGTGGCTCGACGACATGCCGTCGTTGTCGGGTGGCGACCAGTGGGCTCTTTGCGACGGCCACGCCAGCCGGTTGCGCGTCCCGCAGGGCTGGACGCAGGTCGATCGGAGGGTCACGCGCCCATCGCGCTTCGAGCCTCCGGCCACACTGGTGTCCTGACCGACCCCGCACGACCCGAACCACATCCTCGACGGCATCCATCGGCCGAACCCGAGGCCAACGCCTATTCAGCGCCGGCGCGGGCCAACGGTTGGGGGCTCACCCAGGCGATCTTCGGCTTCGCCGCCGGCCTGCTCATCTCCTTGGTCACGGCCGGCATCGCCGAGTCTGCGACGGGGTACCGGGTCGGATCCAGCGCGCCCATCCCGGTGGCGGTCATCGCGGCGAACGTGGCCGGTCTTTGGCTTGGACTGACGGGAGCCGCCGTGCTCGCCAGCCGGCGGAACGGAACCGGCAGCCTGGCCCGTGACTACGGGCTGAGGATCGGCGCGTGGTGGGACATCCCGCTCGGGGCGGCCGTCGGCCTGGCGTGCCAGTACGGGCTGGTCCCGTTGCTCTACCTTCCCTTCCAGAAATTCGACCGCTCACTGACCCAGCAGCTCAGCCAGCCGGTGCACCAGGACACCGGCGCGGTGCACACGGCTGCGGGAGCGGTGGTCGTGCTGCTGTTCCTGGCCGCCGGTGCCCCGCTGGTCGAGGAGTTGTTCTTCCGGGGTCTCCTGCTCCGTTCGCTCCTCGGCCGGGTTCCCGTGGCGGCCGCGATCGGGATCAGCGCAGTCCTCTTCGCCCTGGCCCACTTCGAAACGATCCAGTTCGCGGGATTAGCCGTGTTCGGCGCTGTTCTCGGCTACCTCGCGTGGAGAACCGGAAGGCTCGGGCCCTCAATTGGCGCCCACATCGCCTTCAACGCCGCCGCGGTCCTGTCCGTAGTCCACTTCTGAAACACCCCGCTGGGACCCCAACCCCACGCCTGGCCGTGACACACCGGCTGGCGCCCGTTCTTTTCGGTACATCTCGCCTCTGCGGGACGTACGCGACATAAACCTACAAAATTTCACCGCAAAGCGCGATTGTCCCTCAAAACGCGTGGCCCCAGGCCAGCAGGGGCCGGACCTATCGGGTCAAGCGGACACCGAGGAAGACTCAAGACGCGGACCGCGCGTGCCGACACTCTCAGTGATGAAGTGCCCCACATGCCGCACGAGGGAACTGGTGGTCATCGAGATCCGTGTCGGTGGCGAGCCGGTCAAGATGCACAGCTGCTCCCACTGCGACCAGCGCTGGTGGGAAGGGCTCGACGGGATGCTCTCGCTCGTCTCGGTTCTGAGCCTCGCCGGCCAGGGTTGAATCGCTGGGCCTGCCAGGGTTGAATCACTGGCCCGGCCAGGGCTGAAATACTGGCCCGGCTGGGAACCCCCGCTGATCCCATCGGGACAGCTCTGGCGGGCAACATAGGGAAGGCATGACGGGGACGGAAACGACCGCCTTGACGGCGACCGACACAACGCCGCGGGAGGCGGAGGAGTTCCCCGCGCTGGTTCCTGACGATCCCCGCTGGCGGCGCGTCTGGGAGCGGTTCAAGAATCCCGAGGCCATCGCCGGTTTCCTGATCGTCACCGCATGCGTCGTGTTCGTGATCACCCAGCTACAGCCGTCGCAGGTGCTGCGGAACACCACTCCCGCCGGCGGGGACATGGGCGCCCACGTCTGGCTCCCTGACTTCGTCAAGCGGTCGCTTCTGCCCCACCTACGCGTGACCGGCTGGACCCCCGACTGGTACGACGGGTTCCCGGCGCTGACGTATTACTTCCCCGGTCCCATCGTCGGCATCGCCCTGCTCTCATACGTCCTCCCGTACAACATCGCGTTCAAGCTGGTGACCGTCCTCGGCCTGGTCGCCCTGCCCATCGCTGCGTGGGCGTTCGGCCGGCTAGCCCGGATGCGGGTCCCCGGAGCCGTCATCCTCGCCATCGGCACCCTTCCCTACCTGTTCGGCCGGGACTACACGATCTACGGCGGGAACATCGCGTCGACGATGGCCGGCGAGTTCTGCTTCTCCATCGGTCTGGCACTGGCCCTCGTGTTCCTCGGCCTCGTCGCCCGTGGGCTCGAAAACGGTCGCCACCGCGCCCTAGCCGCCCTCCTCCTCGCAGCGGTCGGCGTCAGCCACATCCTCCCCCTCCTCTTCGCCGTGCTCGGAGCGATCGTCCTCACGATCATGCGCTTCGACCGGCACCGGCTCAAGTGGATCCTCCCGGTGCTGCTCGCCGGCGGCGCCCTGATCGCCTTCTGGGCTCTGCCGTTCGAACTGCGTCTGCCGTATGCGACCGACATGGGTTACGAGAAGGTGACCCAGTACGCGTCGACGTTGTTCCCGGGCAAGGACACGTGGTTGTTCATCCTCGCCGCGCTGGGCGCGGTCATGTCGGCGGTGAGGCGCAACCGGATCGGTGTCTTCCTCGCGATCATGGCGGTCCTGTCGGCGGTGATCTTCCGAGTCGCCCCTCAATACCGGCTGTGGAATGCCAGGGTCCTGCCCTTCTGGTACCTGTGCCTTTACCTGCTCGCCGCCATTGCGTTCCTCGAGATCGGGCTCACCATCGTCGACGCGGTCAGGACCTACGAACGTCCCCGGGCGGCAAGCGTCGTCGGGACGATCGCCGTCGCCGCGGTCACCTTGGTAGTGGCGCTCACCTGGGTGAACTTCCCGTTGCGGAACCTGCCATTCGGTCACACCACGGCATCAGGAAAATACGACTGGCTGGGAATCACCAGCAGCGACGTCTCGTACGTCCCTGACTGGGTCTACTGGAATTACTCCGGCTACCAGTCGCCGAGCAAGGCTCGACGGGCGGAGTACTTCGCGGTCGTGAACGAGATGAAGAAACTCGGTCAGGATCCCGCCTTCGGATGTGGCCGAGCGATGTGGGAGTACGAGCCCGAACTGGACCAGATGGGCACGCCCGACGCGTTGATGCTCCTCCCGTACTGGACCCAAGGCTGCATCGGATCGCAGGAAGGCCTGTATTACGAGTCGTCCGCGACGACTCCGTATCACTTCCTCAACGCGGCCGAACTGTCCGACCACCCGTCCAACCCGGTGCGCGGTCTCAACTACCCGGCCGCACCCGACGTTGCAGAGGGCGTGCAGCACCTCCAGATGCTGGGCGTGAAGTACTTCATGGCGCTCACCCCGGACGTGCAGTCGCAGGCTGACCGGAACAGCGACCTGCAGCTCGTCGGAACGGTCGGTCCCTACCCGGTCACCTACACCACCGGCAACACCTCCTCGGTCCAGCAACGAACGTGGAAGATCTACGAGGTCGCCAACTCCGACCTGGTCACCCCGCTGCTCTACCAGCCGGTGGTCATGAACGGCGTTGCGGGCGCCGGCAAGACTTGGTTGAACGCGTCGGAATCCTGGTACCTCGACCCCAACCGCTGGAACGTCTACGAGGCGGCCACCGGGCCGAAGAGTTGGACACGCGTGTCGCCCAAGGACACCGCTCCGCCGATGATCACACTCCCGCCCCTTCAGGTATCCGACGTTCACCAGGGCAACGAATCGATCTCCTTCAACGTCGACCAGACCGGTGTCCCGGTTCTCGTCAAGACGTCGTACTTCCCCAACTGGCAGGTGAGCGGCGCGCGGGGCCCGTATCGGGTCACCCCCAACCTCATGGTCGTTATACCGACCGCGAACCACGTCACCCTCAACTACGGCTACACCACGCTCGACTGGCTCGGCTTCATCCTCTCCCTGCTCGGCCTGGCCGCGGTGGTGCTGCTTTGGCGGCTCCGGCCGGTCGCGTATCCCGTGCCCCGTCACTACTTCGGAGGACGCTTTGGCACGGCGCAGGGCCCCTTCGGCCCGCCAGGTAAGGTTCGAGGAGAAATGGCTCCGGCTGACATTGCGATTCTCGACAGCGTTTTCAAGGCCTACGACATAAGGGGCATCGTCCCGGACCAGATGAACCCGGACCTCGCTCGGGCGGTCGGAGCTGCGTTCGCCCGTTTCGCCGGCGCGAGCAGGATCGTCGTCGCCCGCGACATGCGTCCGTCGGGGGTGGCGCTGGCGGGCGCGTTCGCCGAGGGGGTCGCGCTGACCGGTACGGATGTCGTCGACCTGGGACTTACCTCGACCGACGAGCTGTACTTCGCGTCCGGGTGGCTCGACGCGCCAGCCGCGATGTTTACGGCGTCGCACAACCCCGCTCAATACAACGGGATCAAGCTTTGCCTCGCCGGCGCCCGCCCTGTCGGAGAGGAAACCGGGCTGCGGGAGATCAAAGCCGCGGTGGCGCGCGGCGGCCTGTTCGACGACCAATCGGTGTCCCCCGGCTCGTTCACTACACGCGACGTTCTCGGCGACTACGCCGCGAAGGTGCGTTCCTTCGTTGATCTGAATGCGCTGCGACCGCTCAAGGTTGTTGCCGACACCGCGAACGGCATGGGCGGTCTGGTGGTACCTGCTGTCTTCGACGGCCTTCCTTTTTCCCTGGAAATTCTGTTCGGCGAGCTGGACGGCAACTTCCCGAACCATCCCGCCGACCCCATCCAGAGGGAGAACCTCGTCTACCTGCAGAGGCGGATACTCGAGACAGGCGCCGACGTCGGTCTCGCATTCGACGGCGACGCCGACCGCTGCTTCCTCGTAGACGACCTCGGCGAGCCGGTCTCCGGTTCGACCACGACCGCCCTCGTCGCCGCCGCGCTGCTGGAGAAGCACCCGGGCGCCACCATCCTGCACAACCTCATCTGCTCGAAGGCGGTGCCCGAGATCGTCCGGGAAAGGGGCGGCGTGCCCGTGCGCACCAGGGTCGGTCACTCCTACATCAAGGCTGTGATGGCTGACACCGACGCGCTCTTCGGCGGCGAGCATTCCGGTCACTACTACTTCCGGGAAAATTACCGGGCCGACTCCGGGACCATCGCCGCG
This sequence comes from uncultured Acidimicrobiaceae bacterium, assembly GCA_964497005.1. Taxonomy (GTDB): domain Bacteria; phylum Actinomycetota; class Acidimicrobiia; order Acidimicrobiales; family Palsa-688; genus DASUWA01. The sequence goes on from CAZCCS010000001.1 coordinate 28,773, forward strand.
TTGGTGGTGCTGGAGGTGCTGAGCAAGTCGGGGCGTCCGTTGTCGGAGCTCCGCAAAGACTTCGAGCGTTACGCCGACTCCGGCGAGATCAACACCGAGGTCTCGGACCCGTCAGCGGTCATCGAGGGCGTCGCCGCTCGCTTCGCCGACTACAAGCAGGACCGACTGGACGGCCTGACCGTCGATCTCGGCGACTGGTGGTTCAACCTTCGCCCGTCCAACACCGAGCCATTGTTGCGACTCAACCTCGAGGCGCGCGACCGTGCCAGCTGCGATGCCCACACCGCGGAGGTGCTCGGCATCGTCAGGGAGCTGACGGCCGCCGGCCGCTGAGAGAAGGAGGGAAACCTTGGCGTTAGATCCCAGGCTGCTCGAGATCCTCGCTTGCCCGAAGGACAAGGGACCTCTTCTCTACTTCGAGTCCGAGGAGTCGCTTTACAACCCGCGGCTGCGCATGCGGTACCGGATCACCGAGGGGATCCCGGTCATGCTGATCGACGAAGCCGAGACTGTCGACGACGTCGAGCACGCGCGGCTGCTGGCCAAAGCCGAAGCTGAGGGGATCAAGCCGACGTTCGACGCGGACGCCGGCTAGGGGGCGCTGGATGTCTGGGTGGGTGTACCAATGGGTGTAATCGACAGTCAGGGGATGTTCGACGCCGCCGCGTCGCTGCCCGACCAGGTGCGCGAGGCGGCGTTTCGGTCGAAAGGTTTGGATCGCCTGCCAAACCCGTCGTTGATCGAGCAGGTGGTCGTGCTCGGCATGGGCGGAAGCGGCATGGCCGGAGAGGTTGTGGCCGCGGCGACCGCGCCGCTGTTGCCTGTTCCGCTTGTCGTCAGCAAGTCCTACGAGTGCCCCGCGTTCGTGGGCAGCGGAAGCCTTGTGTTCGCAATCTCCGCGTCCGGCGACACCGAGGAGACCGTTCAGGCGACCACCGACGCGGCCGTCGCCGGCGCGCACCTCGTGGTGATCACCGGCGGGGGGAAGTTGGGGGAGTTGGCGCGCGGGTGGGACGTTCCCGTCGTCGAAGTTCCTCTCGGGATACCGCAACCTCGGGCGGCTCTCGGCGCGATGGCAATTCCGCCGTTGGTTGTGCTGGACGACTTGGGGCTTTACCGGGGCGCGCAGGCGTGGATCGATGAGGCGGTGGATCAGTTGTCGCGCCGGCGCGACGAACTGGCCGGCGCCGGCGAGTCGAGCGCCGCCGCGGACGTCGCCCGGCGGATCGGCTCGACGATCGCTTTGGTCCACGGTGGCGGCGCGGTTGGCGCAGCGGCCGCGCAGCGTCTGAAGACCCAGATCAACGAGAACGCGAAGGCGCCGGCGTTCTGGTCGGTGCAGCCCGAGTTGTGCCACAACGAGGTCGCCGGCTGGGGCCAGCACGGTGACGTGACCCGCCAGCTGATCACCGCGGTGTTCCTGCGCCACGACGGTGAGCATCCCCAGATCGGCCGGCGCTTCGAGCTGGTCGGGGAGCTACTGCAGGAGGTCGTCGCCGGCGAGATCGAGATCCAGGCACAGGGGGACGGTGACCTGGCCCAGCTGTTCGACCTGATCTTGTTCGGCGACTACGTGTCGCTTTGGATGGCCGCGTTCGCCGGGATCGACCCGGGGCCGGTGCCGGCGCTGGTGGAGCTGAAGCAGGAGCTCGGGTCCTAGCCCGATCGGGTCACCGCAGGAAGGGTCAGGAGCCCCGGCCAAGTCAGTGTCACAGGGACTAGCGTGAGCCTGGACCTCAGCGGGTCTGTGGTTGAAAGTCGATGCCAGTCGCAGGCGAAACGACCCACGTAAGGCAGTCACGGCTGCTGATCATGGTGCGGCTTAGGAGTAAGTCCTGGGAGCCAGCGGGACCACCGGGGTGCCGGGGCGACCAGGCGAGTGTGGGGTCAAAGACCAGGTCAGCCGCTGAGGTCTACTACCGTGTCGTCACCAATGAGTGATCAGAAGTGATCAGAAATGAGTGACCAGACCGCCGAAGACGAGGTCATCAGGGTCCTCATCGCGGACGACCAGGCCCTGTTCCGCCGGGGTCTGTACGTCGTTCTTGGCACCGAGGAGAACATCGAGGTCGTCGCCGAGGCGGAGGACGGGGAGCAGGCGATCGCCAAGGCCGAGGAGATGGCCCCCGACGTGGTCCTCATGGACGTTCGTATGCCCCGCGTGAACGGGATCGAGGCCGCCAGCCGGATCCGGGAGACCCTCCCGTCCACCAAGATCCTGATGCTCACCGTCTCCGATGAAGAGGACGACCTCTACGAGGCGATCAAGGCTGGGGCCAACGGATACCTCCTGAAGGAGATATCCGTGGAGGAGGTGGCGAGCGCCATCCGGGCAGTTGTACAGGGGCAGAGCCTCATCTCGCCGTCGATGGCGTCAAAGCTCCTCAACGAGTTCAACTCCCTCGCCCGGCAGGCCGCCGATCGGCGGGAGCAGCTGCCGGCGCCGGTGTTGACGGCCCGGGAGCTCGAAGTTCTGAAGCTGGTCGCTCGGGGCATGAGCAACCGGGACGTCGCCGACCAGCTCTACATCTCCGAGAACACAGTAAAGAACCACGTGAGGAACATCCTCGAGAAGCTGCACCTGCACTCGCGCATGGAAGCGGTCATGTACGCGGTGCGCAAACGGCTGCTCGACCCCCACACCGAGGGCGGATAAGGGCCGGCGGGCCGTTCGGCCATTCCACCAGCCGTTGTCCCAAAGGCGATGAAACAATCGCGTGGGGCGCCGAGGGAGCGCCTCGGAGGGGGTTGAGAACGTGGCCACAGCACAGGAAAACGAAGCCCAGGCCCGCGAGGCGTACGCAGCGTTCGCGGCGGGCGACCTCGACCGGGTGAAGACCGTCTTCCATCCAGACATCGTCTGGCACGTGGCCGGGACCTCACCGGTCGCAGGTGACTACAAGGGAATCGACGACGTGATCGGCTTCTTCGGGAAGATCTTCACCGAGACGAACGGCACTTTCAGCAACAAGCTCGAGGAGGTCATCGCCACCGAGGACACCGTCGTAGCCATCGGTCATGTTCATGCTGAGCGGAATGGCAAGGTGATCGACGCCAAGCAAGTGGCGGTCTACCGGTCAGCTCCCGACGGCAAGGTGACCGAGGCGACTTTCTACGGGGACGACACCACGCAGTTCGACGCATTCTTCTCGTAGAGCACCACACCGCCGACCTGGTCCACGATCCGGTACTGGCAGATGATCGACCCGAGCACGTCGGCATCCTCACCGTTCAGGTCGCTTGGCAGCAGCAGGTACTGGATCTGGCCGGCGAAGGGCAGGCGCTTGCCTTCGCTTTGGTAGCGGTCCCAGTACGCAGCCTTAAAGGGGGTCGGGAACATGTACACCCGGGTCCGATGGTCGACGTGGGAGACGTAGGGGTACCAGGCCGAAACCACCGCGTTCGGTGGCAGCTCGTTGATGACCGCGTCGGCGTCGCGCACCGCGGGCGAGGACGTGCTCTGGTGGGGGTAGGTGTTCAGCGAGAACGGGGCAAGACCCCACAGCACGCAGCCGATCAACGCGGAAGAGGTTGCAACTCCGGTGGCCGCCACCCGAAGGCGGACAGACCGTAACCGGCTGACGGCCCACACTGTGCCGATCGCCAGAACAGGCACGAGCGGCATCGAGTAGTGGTACTGGATCTGGTGCTGGTAGACGAAGTCGGCGAGCTCGTTTTCGAGAAGGACCAACAGGCCGATGGCCGCCACGGACGGAGCGGCGAGGAACACCCACCCGAGTGAGGCCCCCATCTGCCACAGGTAGAACAGCCGCCCTCCGCTGGTCGCGTAGCCCCAGACCCGTCCCGGTTTGGTGAAGATCTCCTTCACGAACCCCCAGTAGCCCCCGAAGGGCACGCGATTGGTGTGGACGGAGCCGGCGCCGAGCAGCGTCGGGGTGATGACCTTGAACGCGAACGCCATCCAGGCGGCCGCAGTCACCAAGATCGCCGTGCCCCACTTGCGGTTCCGCCTGAGGAGCACCCACAGCCCGAGAGGAATGATCAGGAGCGCGGTGTCCTCCTTGCACAGAAGGCACGCGGCAACCGAAACGCCGAGGAGCACCGGCTTCCATTCGATCGCGGCATAGATCGCCCAAGCGATTGAAGGGACCAGGAAGGCCTCGACGTGGAACTGCTCCAGGTTCCCGTTTTGCAGGGCCGGGTTGAGAAGGTAGGCCGCGGCCAGAGCCGTCGACAGGGCGGTGCCTAGCGCCCCCCGTCCGAGCAGGCGCCGGCCGAGGAGATAGATGGGGATGGCGGCCGATGCCAGGAGGCACGCCTGAAGGACCAGCAGGGCCTGGGCGTGCGGGTAGATCCAGTACAACGGCACGGCAAGCACGAGGATGAAAGAGGTGTGATCGGCGAACAGGTTGCGCCCCATCACCGTCACGAACGGCGCGTGAAAGCGACTCAGCAGCCAGATCCCCTGGTCGGGGATGCCCATGTCGAACGCCGGGGTCCCGTAACCGTCGTGGACTGCCACGGACAGGAGGCTGAACCGCAGGGCATAAGCGACTATGAGAACGGTGACCGGGATGTGCGGCGCGAAGCGGACGATCGCGCGGCGCGCCGCCCCGGCGACGTCCGGCGCCCGTTCCGTCGAACGCTGCCTTCGGGCCCGCCCCGTCCCTACTCCAACCAGCTCTGCCACCGGTCCCGAAGGCTAGCCAGACGGATGCCGGCTGACCCGGCACGGCCGGCCAGCGGAGGCGTCCCGCCCAGGCCGGGGACGCTGCTGGGCACCCGCCGGCGGGGGCGGCCGGTACCATGGATCAACCATGAGCGTGTTCTCGAAGATCCTGCGCGCCGGTGAGGGCAAGAAGGTCCGGGCACTCAATGCGTTGGTGCCCGACATCAACGCGTTCGAGGACGAAACCAAGAGGCTGACCGACGAACAGCTGGCCCACCGGACCGTCGAGTTCAGGCAGCGCCTCGACAACGGCGAAGACCTCAACGACCTCCTGATCGAGGCTTTCGCAACCGTCAGGGAGGCTGCCAGTCGGACGATCGGGCAGCGCCACTTCGACGTCCAGTTGATGGGCGGCGCCGCTCTGCATTTCGGATGGATCGCCGAGATGAAGACAGGTGAGGGCAAGACCCTCGTTTCGACCCTCCCCGTTTATCTGAACGCGCTCGCCGGCAAGGGTGTCCACGTCGTGACGGTCAACGACTACCTGGCCAAGCGCGACGCCGAGTGGATGGGCCAGATCCACCGCTTCCTTGGGCTCACCGTCGGGCGGGTGT
>CAZCCS010000002.1:0-7744 GCA_964497005.1 uncultured Acidimicrobiaceae bacterium
CCCCACCCGCCGGCGCCACCCCGCCGCCCTACGATTCGCCCATGGCCACCAAGTGGGACCCCGACCAGTACCTGAAGTATGGGGACGAGCGAGGCCGGCCGTTCGTGGAGCTCATATCCCGGATCCCCCATGACTCTCCCAAGAAGGTCATCGATCTCGGATGCGGACCGGGGACCACCACGTCGCTGTTGCTGGACGCGTGGCCCGACGCCTTCGTAATCGGGCTCGACAGCTCCAACGAGATGATCGACCGCGCCCGCCCACTCTCGGTGCCGCAGAAGCTTGAGTTCAGGGTCGGGGATCTGAGCGACCTCTACTGGACGGCCGACGGCCCCTTCGACGTCGTGCTCTCCGCGGCGACGCTGCATTGGGTGCCGGGTCACCTCGACCTCTTCCCCGCGATCATCGACGCTCTGACCGAGGACGGGGTGTTCGCCTTCCAGGTCCCGGCCAACTTCGACGAGCCGAGCCACATTTTGCTGTACGAGCTCGCCCGGTCCGAGCGATGGTCCGGCCTGGTGGGCCACCTGGTCCGCCCCGACCCAGTGCTGCCACCCGAGGTCTACCTCGAGGCCCTCCTGAACACAGGCACCGTCGCCGACGTCTGGTCCACCACCTACCTTCACGTCCTTCGCGGCCCAGACGCCGTCCTCGAGTGGGTCCGGGGGACGGCGCTCAGGCCCATCCTCAGCGCCCTCGAAGCGGACGGGCCGGCCGGCTCGGTCGAGGAGTTCGAGGCCTCGTACGGCGCCGCGCTCAGGACCGCCTACCCTAGGGACAACAAGGGACAAACCATCTTCCCGTTCCGCCGCATTTTCGCGGTGGCGACCCGTTCGGCCGAAAACAACAACCCCCTCACCCGGCCGGCTTGAGTCCCCCTCACCCGTCTGCCACCATCAGCGGTCCCACCCGGCTGTCCCCCGGCAGCAGAGCGCTTAGAAAGCACCCCCCACGTGCGTCACGGAGAACGGCCAGACGGAGAACGAATCGTTGCCGAGCAGGACGTGCTCCTTCGCGACCGCCACATGCTCAAGGTGCGCATCTCCGAGCACGCGGACGAGGAGTTCTGGAGAGTCGACATCGCGGCACCCTCGGAGCATGGCCGGGGAGCCAGTGCCACGGTCGCGGCCGGCGACAGCTTCCTCAAGCACCTGATCGATCGGGCGGTCGGCGGGGAGGACACGGCCTGGCAGCACCTCGCCGCCTGGGGTGAGGACAACCTTCGCCGCCCCGTGCCCGGCGTCCGCGTTGGCCCGGCCCGTGTCACCCGCTGAGCGGCTGGCTACCATCTCTCGCCGGCTGAAAGGCGCCCCCCATCCATGAGCGATACCACAGAGCCCATCAAAGTCACCGACCCGGACGTCCTGATCGACCGCACGGTCGCGCTGGTAGCCGACGGCGTCAACGGTGACACGTCCTCGGCGCTCGCCGAGATCGCCGGCCGCGACCGGCGCCTCGTGGAAGCCGCCAGGGACCATGCGGCCGAGCGGGTCCGCGAGCGGGTCGACGACTGGGACGCCACCGCCGCCCTCACCCTCCTCAACCGGGTCCTGGCCGAGCTCCCGCGCTACGACCCGCTGGACTGGCAGGTGCGGTGGAAGCAGCACCGTAAGCCCTGACCGCCCGGTTCAACCCAGGGCGGGCTGGCCTTCGAACACGGACACGTTGACACCCCGGTCAGCGATCTCTTTTAGAAAAAGAGCAGGGTCGGTGATCATCTCGGCCATGCCTCCCGCACCGGCCCGCGCGAGTCGTCCTTCTCCTGCCCATATGGCTGTCCGGCTGACAACCACTGCAGCACCCGCAGCCGGAGCAACGGCCGAGCCGAAAATAGCCGTCTCGGCCTGACCGTCGAGCCAACCGCGCATCTCGACACGCGCCGCGCCGACCAATCCTTCGGGGTGGGGACGGCGAAGCATCGGGAGCCACGCGGTCATCCGATCCCGGCGGGTCGCGGCGAGCCGTGACGTGATCCTCCTGCACCCTGGGAATGCGGGGAGCAACAGAAGCGCGTCAGCCCGAGCCGCCCGGTAGCAATCCGCGCCCCCCACCGGCTCGGGGAACCAGACCAGCTCCCTCCCCGACCCTCCCGGCCGGCGCCGCCATTCACCGTCCTCCCAATCCAACGACAACGACGACAGCGCCGCGTGGTGCTGCCTCGCGCACGCCGGGCCGCCCGTTCCGACGCTCGCCACGTGGATCTCCTCTACCGAGTCGAACCGATGGCGCAGGTGGGCGGCGAGCAGGCAGGTCAGCCCGGGCGCCATCGCAGCGCCGGCGACGATTGAGCGGTTCAGCGAGCGCGCGAGCTTGTCGGAAGAAAGAAGCGCCTTCACCTCCGACGGGTCGTCCGCGCAGGACACGACATGGGAGCCCTGCGCAATCGCCGATTCCGCGACACGGCGGCCGGTTGTGGGCTCGGCGAGCACGGTGACGTCGCCGGCGGGCATGGCATTGCCGTTGCCTTGCCGGCGCTCGACCAGCTCGACCTTGTCGCCTAGCTCCCGCGCCTCGGCTTCCACGCGCCGAGGGTCTCGATGGACGACCAATACAGACTCGACGATGTCCTCCGTCACCAGGTGCTGGGCGACTCTTCGGCCGACGGCGCCGAAGCCGGCAATGACGACCTTCAATGAGTCAGCTCGTCGGGCGGCAGCTCCCGCCATCCGCCACGCTGAGGCGGTGTTCCCCCGGTGCCGCGGAGGCGGACGATTCCGGCGATGATCACCGCTGTTCCTAGCGCCAGCAAGGCCCGCCGAAGGACTTTCATCGGTTGCGATCCTAACCCCGGGCTTTAGCCGCCGTTACCGAGCTGGAACGAGTCCGAGGTGTGCCCATCGGGAGATCGACCGACCCATGTGACCGTGAGGAGCGTGTACTGCGGCCCGCTCGTCCCTTTGTCCAAGACATTGCTCAACTCGAGGTTGGCCTCGCCGCTCTGCTGCTGCCCCGACATCTGCAGGTGAACTGTGCCCGTGCCTTTGGCGCCGGCGGAGCTCCACGTCGTCCACTGGACCCCGGTGGCCATGGTGCCTCCAGCGGTGCACGTGATCAGCAGGGTTGTGGGTCGGTAGGCGCCGGCTCCGCAATCAGGGACGGTGACCTGGAGCGATTGCGGGTTGGTGGTGGACGTAGGTGCGACCGTTGCCACGGTTGTGGTCGGCTCCGTCCCGACCCGCTGCGCCGAACCGCATGCGGCTACCGCCGACGCGAACACGGCCGCCCAGATAGCGAGACGAAGGGCGTCGGTCACCTACGTGCAAACCTGGCCAAGGTTGGGCCGCGGGAGGCCCACAACACCGATGCCGCGAGGCCTATGCATGCGACGCCAAAAAACGGTGTGACATAGCCGGCGATGACGATCGCGCATGCTCCTTGGGTCGCAATTGCCGCCCATCTCACCGGTTCTCCCAACCGGTCCAGTCTGCGGTGGAGCGCTCGAAGGGCGCTCGGGTCAGAGGCCCTGCTGGTCAGCAGCACCGCGGTCCCTCTCGCGGCGCCAAAGCCGGCGGAGACGGCGAAAGCCTCGAGCGGTCTTCCAGCCAACGCGACCAGAGCGACGAACACGAACACCGCGGAGGTCATCACGTAGGTGGCGACCCCGATACCGATCTGCCAGCCGAAGCCGCCGGCGTAAACCCATGTCCGGTAACGGGAGATCCAGCGGTCGTCGACCTGTCTTCTGATAACCGGCAACACCTCACCGAAGACCCCCGCGTCCACCGCCATGCCAAGCAGCGCCACGGCCGCCGCGACCGATCCGACGGCAAGGGGGTGAGTGATGAATCCCGATGCGGAGGCCAAGGCTGACAACAACATGGCGGCGAGCCCGAGCGTCGCTCCCCCGACGGTCGCGCCAAGCACGAACCAGGCCGCGGTCACCCGGTAGTTGTGTCCGCGGCGTCGCTCACCGAACGGCGTGATGGAAGACAGCATTGAGAGTCCGCAAGGCGACCAGGTCGAACGGGCTGCGCCGGCGAGCGCGGTGGCCGCTGCTGTGATCAAGAGGATGAGGTCAATCTGCATGATTCCTCCAGGTCGCTCGGCCGGACGATCTAGGCAGCCGAGCCATAGAACACCGCGTCGCCGAAGGTGAAGATCCCGCCGTCCGCCGCCACCAACCAGTAGCCGTGCCCGGTGGGGGTGGCAGCCATACCAACCACAGGTTGATTCAAGTGTTGGCTCCCCGTCGATCCGAAGAACCCCGCGTCGCCGAAGGTGAAGATCCCCCCGTCCGAGGCGACCAACCAGTAGCCGTTCCCGCTCGGCGTCGCGGCCATGCCCACAACGGGTCGGTTCAGGTGCTGGCTCCCCGTCGATCCGAAGAAGCGCGCGTCGCCGAAGGTGAAGATGCCACCGTCGCCGGCGACCAGCCAGTAGCCGTTCCCGCTCGGCGTCGTCGCCATGCCGACAACCGGCTTGTTGAGATGGTGCCCACCCATCGAGCCTTCGTAAGGGGCGTTGAAGTCAAAGATCCCGCCGTCAGCGGCGTCCATCCGGTACCCGCCGGTCGAAGCGTCCGTGGAGATGCCCGTGACCGGTTGATTAAGGCGTTGGGCGCCCATCGAGCCCTGGAACTGAGCGTCGCCGAAGCAGAACAGTCCGCCGTCGGACGCCACCAGGAAGTACCCGTTCCCGGACGCCGACCTCGACATCCCGACCAACGGTCGGTTGAGTCGCTGGCCGGCCATCGAGCCGTAGTTAGGAGCGGAGCCGAAGGTGCGAACGGATCCGTCGTTGAGGACGATCCAGTAACCGGTGCCCTGAGCGGTAGCCGCCATACCGACGGCGAAGGTGCCCGTGGGACCGTTCTGGCAAGGGGCGAAGTGGTTGGCTGTGTTGTCGTCGGTCTGTGCGACGGTTGTGCAGGTCGGGTCGAGTACCCACGGAGGGGTGCAAGAGACCACCCGACAGGCGATCCTGCCGCTGCAAGCGATCTCCTGGTGACACTGCCCGTACCGGAACTCGGTGCACCCGACGTGCCGGTTGTCGCAGTTCCCCAACGCACACTCGCAGGAAAGCCCGTCACAGCTGGGGCAGAAGCTCCCGCCTCCGCATCCGCAACCGTGGCATTCCCCCATGCAGTCGATGTAGTAGCGCGGACCGGCGCAGTACAAGGATCCGTCCGCTTTCCACCACCCGCCGGCGAACGTGCCCGGAGGGCAGGCGTTGACGCCGCCGTTGATGGTGCAGCAGAACTGGGTGTAACCATCGCAGCAGAGTTGCGAGCAGTTGCAACTGGTTCCAGGAACGCATTCGCATATGAACGCGTAAGCCGATCCAGGTTTGAGCAGGAAGTCGACGGGGGCCACCGACAGGGCCGCCGCGGTGAGGGTGGCTTTGGTCACGAAGTTTCGTCTGCTGGTCCGCTCGGCGAGGAACTCACCGATGGCCTCCGTGATGGTCATGACTTGATCATTCTCGTGGTCGCAGGGATCGGGTTGGTCCAAACGACGTAAGCGAGAAGAGCCACAACCGCCGCCACCAGCGCAAGTGGTGCCCCGTCCCACGGCTGAGCCGAGAACACACTTGCCAGGCTGGACGGGCCCGAGGCGGCCCACCACACGGCGCACACCGCGGCCCCCGCATTGAGCGCTGCGTGGCTCTTGGTCGGAATAGCGTCCGGCTTTCCGAAGCAGCCGCACGATGAGAGAGGCCAGTTCAAGCGAAGCGCCAGAACCACGAAAACTGTGAAAGCGGCGTAGGAAGCTGCGACGAGCGCGCCGGTGAGCACACTTGGAAGTGCCAGGGCTGCAAGTGCTACTCCCACCTCCGCAGCCGCGCCCGCGCGGACTGTCGTCCTGCTCGCCCGGATTCCGGCTTGTTGGAGGGCCAGGGCGGTCGCTGCTGGACGGGCGAGCTTCGCGGCGCCGGCCAGCCCGAGGAGGGCGACCTCCGCGAGATACGGCGCAGCGACGACTGGAGCGCTCATACGTGCTGCACCGAGAGAGCGCCGATCAGCTGATTCGCCCTGCCCGCAAGAGGAACTCGGTTGGCGATGGACCCGATCACCGCATAGAGGCAGAATGCCCGCCCCTGGACTGCGACAAAACGTTGGGCGCCGGCTTGACCGCGGATGATGCGCTGTAGTTGTCGGGGCCGGAACGCGTCGGGAGTCAGCGCCGGGATGGCAGCAGCGGGTTTGAACAGCGGGCTCTGTGCAGCTTCGGGCCCGAACTCGAGAACGCTGACGAATACGTCGGCGGGCCCGAGCAACTCGACAACGCCTCCCCCGTAGTCCCCCCGCTCGGAAGGGATCGGGATGGTGGCGGCGTGCAGTATTGGAAATGTCCGTTCGCCGGACGCCGGCGGCCGACGGTAGATGGTCGCCTCCCACCCGCTCGGTGGCGCCACCCCGAGGCCCATCGCCTCGATCCGCCTGGCGCCCGTCGGGGTCATGGTTCCGGGCTCGCCGCCGGGGTCGGCGGCCGGTGGATCGTCTCTGGATAAAGGCGGGGGTCGCCGGGTTCGATGCCGGCATCGGCAAGAGCCCGGTCAACGTCGGCGTCACGTTGACGGTCCGCCTTGGAGCGGCGGCGACCACCAGTCGTTCCGTCTGCGACCGCGTTTGCCACCAGCGTCTTCACCTGTTCCCATGTCGACGCGACGCCTTCGCCCACAACGCGGCCGGCGGGCCCGGACACGTACACGAAGTACGGCGCGTATGGGATGTCGTAATGCTCCCAGGCTTCGGTCGACATCACGACCGGCACAGCGGACGTGCCCGGGCCGCCCGCGCCCGTGAGCCCGATCAACGCCCCAGGCGATTCGGCCTCCGCCCCGCGGGTTACGACCACCACCCGCGCACCCCCCGGAACGCCCGGGGGCTCCGCCCTGAAGGAGTCCCAGAAGCCACGGCACGTGGCACATCCCGACGTCAGGAAAGCGATGAGCGTGTCATGGCTGACGTCAGCGACGGCGATGCTAAGCGCATCGCCTCTCGGAGTGGATCCGGCGATGTCGACGACGTCGGACGCTGTAGGCCGGCCGGGGGTGGGTCGAACACCTGTAGCGGTGGCCGGGACCCCGGCTCGGTCGCCAGCGCCGACACGGCCGTTAGCTCGAATCGACGGTGCCGAGACCGGCTGCGGACCGGCCGCGCCGGCATCGTGCGCCGATGGATCGAGAGTGACTCCCATCTGGTGCAGCGTCCTCAACACGTCCGCGTGAGCCCGAAGCAGCCCGGCCACGAGCAACGCCAGTAGAGCGACCGCAACGGTCAGGCCGACGACCAGCGCCGTCATGACTGCAAGGGTGCGCCGTCCGGACCCGGCGAGGGGCCATCGCACGCCATACCTTTATTGATAGCGGAGAAACGCGAGCTCGCGCACGTCTCCCAGCACCCGGTTGGCGAGTCCGCGCTCGATTTCGACCAGCCGTCGTGAGGGTGCCGGCGATGAAAGCGCTTTGCGCGTCGCTCTCAGCAGCTCCTCGGGAGTTGCGTTCGGGTTCACCGAGACCTGGTTGAGCCGCCTGGCGACAGCGAACTGCTTGGGCTCATGCGCCACACCTACGAAGCTCACCCCGGCGGACGCCGCGGCCACGAGGGCGTGATACCTCAGCCCGATTACGGTTCTTGCGGCCGCGAGTTGATTCACGGCTTCTTCGACGTTCGTTGGGGGCTCCCAGATCTCGATCGGTCTCCCGATCATGGAGACCAGTTCGGTCGCCATGCGGTCGTCGTGGCCTGCCTGCCATGGCTGGACTACTACCTGGAAACCTTCATGGCGGAGTTGACGCAGCG
>CAZCCS010000002.1:7844-16951 GCA_964497005.1 uncultured Acidimicrobiaceae bacterium
GCCCTTCCCCACTTTGCCGTTCCCCATTTTTATGGTCTGCCACACCACGTCCGAGCAGACGGTCAGCGGGCGGTTGACGCCGGCGTCTCGGAGCACCTCCGCGGATTCGGCATCGCGCAGGTAGACGGGGCCGGCAAGGGAAACGATCGAGCGGGCGAGCAACTTCGCCCCCTCGTCCTCGAGTGATCCCGCACCAACCCCCGCGAAGACGGCAGGCTTCCCCGCCGCCCGCGCCGCGGCGGTGAGCGCCAGGGTGTTCAGCAAGAGCCCGTGGCGGCGCCTGTTGGTCGAGGAGTGCAGGGTCTTGAACACGGTCGCGGTGACGATCACCAGATCCGCTTTCAAGGCGGCTCGCGCCACACCCATCCTGTCTTGGGTCGGTACCCGCGTGAAGCCGGTGGCCCCAGTCCGTGCCGGTCCGCTGGTCGTTGCTGAGATGTCGCATCCGTCGAGCGCATCGAGAAACGCGTCGAGCACCGACTCGTCTCCCGGGTTGCCCTGGCCGAAGGCCCCGGCGAGGAGGACGGTGGGGCGGGTTGTGTGTCTCGCACGCCTCACCGTCTGCGGGTGCCGTAAGGAAACCGTGATGCTCACTGACCGGCCGAGGCGGCCGGGACCAGCGTCGAGTCGGCCGCTTCGTCAGAGGCGTGCTCGCTGTCAATCGCCGATTGGTCACCGGCGGACTCGTGAGTGGCCGACCGCCCGCTGGCCCATTGTCCCCGCCGGGCTCCGAGCAGGGCCGGCCAGACGCCAGCGAGAAGCACACTGATGTGCAGGCCGGCGAACGCGACGTTGTTCAGCGTCCCGGGTGACCGGCTGTGCACCAGACCGTCGAGTGCGGTCAACGCAAGTACCCCAAGGGCTACCAGCGCCGGCCATACCGCGCGAGGCTGCGGCCGGCTGCTGCCAACCTTTGGGGTGACGACGAACGACGTTCTCGTACGGGTGAGAGCACGAAGGGCGGCGCCGACGTGGATCCAGAAACTCGCTTCCATCAGCGCAAACCCGGCGAAGCTGTAACTGCCCTGGCCTGCGACCGCGACGGTGAGCATGCTGGCGCAGAAGTAGGGGACGAAATGCGCGAGGAACTGGTTGGCGGTGGCGCCGGCGAGGGCCTGCTGACCGCCGAGGATCCGGACCACCGGCAGCAACATGTAGATCAGGTACGTCCACCCGGTCAGGAAGAACAACGCGGACAGAAGGAACTGCGCCTTCTGGGTAACCGGCAACCGGGACCGCCACGCCGTGGCGGCACCTTCGAGACAGCCTCGGGACCATCTCTGCTGCTGGCTCACGTAGGACGCCATGTCCTCAGGGCCGAGACCACGCGCAAGCACCTCTGGCACGTAAACGGTCCGCCACCCCCGCTCCTGGAGGTGAATAGACAACTCGAAGTCCTCGGTTATCGAATCCTCGGGGATTCCGCCCACGGACTGCAGCGCCGCCCTGCGGAACACCACGTTGGTTCCACAACAGAACATCGAGCCGAGAGCATCCTTGCCACGGGCGATGACCCCGAAGAAGAGAGCCTGCTGGCTCCACGCTGCCGACGCGACCGGGTTGCTCTCTGCGTTGGCGTAGTACTGCGGGGTCTGCACGACCGCCACCCCGCCTTCGGAGAAGCGAGGAACGGTTCGCCTTAGGAAGGCAGGGTCGGGCACGTGGTCACAGTCGAAGACCGCAACCAACGCAGCAGTCGTGTGCCGGAGCGCGTTGTTGAGATTGCCGGCCTTTGCTCCGTGGTTGCCGCGCCGGCGCAGGTATCGTGCTCCGTAGCGGGATGCGAGTGCGGCGATGTCGTCGTTGCCGCCGTCGTCACAGACGACCACCGAGAATTGCGGGTAATCGATACCGCACGCGGCCGAGAGGGTCGCTTCGACCACATCGGGTTCCTCGTTGTACACCGGTATCAACACGTCGACGGCAGGACAATGGATCAGGTCCGGCACGCCCTCCGGTTCCCTGGCCCGGGATATGGTCCACCAGAACCCGGCTGCTTGCACAAGGTTGAAGATCTCGGCGGCGAGGAGCAGCCCGTACAGCACCGGGTTCCCGACTCGCCCAGGGGATAGGAGCCAGGTGAAGTACCAGACGCTGAAAAGCACGTCCAGGGGAAGCAGGATCTTGAGTCGCCGGCGGGAGCGTTCCCATCCTTTGACCGGAGACCAGGTTTGATGGTTCATGTCTTGAAGACCCAGACGGTCGCGTTGGCCCTCTTGATCAGCGTCACTGGGTGGTCCCGGTTGCGCAGATCGGACAGGAACCGCCCGAGCTGCCCAGGCCCGCCGGCAGACATGAGGTTGATCGTGCCTAGGACGAATATCTCGCTTCCCGGGGCCTGCGCAGGCAAGGGTCGGCCGAGCCCGTAGGCGCGAACATGGGGGGAGTAGTAGGACACGACGAGGTTCAGGTCGTCTGGCGCGTACACGAGAACATCACCGGGCCGGTACCTGGCATCCACCGCGTGCAACGCGCCGGCGAAGTCGTACAAGCGCGGGTTGGAACCGTTGACCTGCTCGTCGCCGAGCGACACCGCGAGTATGGCCACGATCGCCGCGCACGCAGTGACTTGCAGACGGACGCTCTTGGTAGACCCGCTCACCAGCCTGGCGCACAGGAGAAGTAATGCGACGACCACCCCGGACATGTAACGGACGTCGAACAGGTTTCGCTTGAACAGCCCGATGCCCAGCAGCATCAACGCAGGGATCGCCGCGGCTGCGAGCACGGCGACTGTCCGGTCGTTGATGTTGCGGCCGAGCAAGAACATGGCCAGAAGGATCCCGACGGGCCAAAGCGCGACCAGAGCGGCCATGACCGCCGCCGAGTGGTACCCGACCGCTGCCCATGCCAGGTTGGCCAGCACGGTGTAGACGGACATGCTCTGGGCGCCTGCGAGGCCGACCTGTGAGGGTGCGCCGAACCCTTTCCCGCCGGTCTGGTTGACGACGAACTGGTGCCAAGCGAAAGGCTCGAGGGGCGCGGCCAGAACACCGATCAAGAAGGTCGCCGCGATGAGCCCGACGAGAAGCTGCCGGCGGTGCTCGCTGCGACGCACAACAGCCGCGACAAAGACGGCCTGCTGAGCGACCACTTGGAACACCGCGAAGTACTCGGTCCACACCAGGGCGGCGCTGGCGAGCACGTAGATGACCCAACCGTCCGCCCGCCCGTACCGGAGAACCCGGGCCTGGCCCCACAGCGCCAGGAGCGCGAGGAGCATGAACAGCGAGTACATGCGGATCTCCTGCGAGTACCACACGAGGATCGGGGCGACCGACGCGAGGGCGCCGGCGATCAATCCCGATCTGCGATCCCACAGGTCACGCGCCGCGAGGTAAGCGGCTGGTATCGCGAGCGTTCCCGCGATGATCGACGGCAGCCGCATCGCCAGTGGGCCACTGCCAAGCAAACGGTCGTCGATCCACAGGATGCTGAAGTACAGCGGGGGATGGACATCGGTTGCGCGGAGGTTCTGGAGCATCGCACCGAACGGCATCGACGCCTGGTGGACGCTCGTGGCTTCGTCCAGCCATATCCCTCGAGGCACGACGAACCTGACCGCCAACCCCACGGCAGCCATCGCGGCAACTGCTCGAACAGTCAAGCTGGATGCCGCCCGTCGCAGGGCGGACACGGCGCGGGGGACCACCCGAACGGACGAAAGGGCCGCTACTGCCCCCCACTCGCCCGCGCGGCGGAGCTGGAGGCCGATCGCCGGCGCTTTCGGCAGGAGCACGGCATCGACCCCGATCCCTAACAACAACGCTGCCGTGGCGCCGACGGTCGTCGCCGCGATGCTCCCGACGGTTCGGCCCCAGATCGCCAACGAGATGGTCTGACCGCCTACAACTACAGCGGCGGCCATCGATACGGACCGCCCGGCGCCGATCGCGGAGCGATGGGCGATAAGGACCCGACCGACACCCAGCAGACCCATCGCCGCCATGTAGGGCACGACGTAGGGGGCGATCGACCCGTAGCGGGCTCCGAAGAAGCCCACGCTGATCGAGTGCGGGGCGATCGCCGCGACGGTCACGGCTGCCATGCCGATCACGCCGGCGAGTCCGGCCGCGACAGCGAGGCTGTGCTTGTCTCTCCGAACCGAGCGGGGGAGCAGCACCAGCGGGATCGTCACGGTGGCGAACGCGGCCGCGCCACCGAGAGTCGACAGGGCTGCATATCCGCCGGCCCTCGCCGGCGGGAGCATTGCATTGGCGAAAACGAGGTCCTGGGTCTGCAATACGGCGAGGAGAGCGAATGCCACCGCGGTCCACCCGGCCGTGCCAGCTCCCGGCGAGCCGGCCCCCGATGAACGAGACCCGAACAAGCCGGCGGCTCGTGACTCCGCCCGCCGCGAGTTCGGCCCGGGCCGGGCGACCTCTCGAGCGGCGTACGCGGCGACGACGACGGCCGCCGCTGCCCCGACGGCGCCGGTTCCTGCCGCCAGACCCAGCCCGAGCGCGAGGCGCACCGCGGGCTCGGCGATGAGACTGGCGATGAGGCGTCGGTGGCGCCTGAGGCCATATAGGCGCCCGCGATCGAGGGCAAGCGGCGCGGTGGCCGGGAGCGCGGCTGCCAAACCGATGACCATCGGGATGGGCAGGTTGAGGAGCACCGCTAGACCTGGAGAGGCAGCGGCAAGAACGAGGGCGAGGGCGACGCTCGTTCTGGCAACTTTGCGCAGCAACAAGTTTCGCTTCGGGGGGTCTACGGCAGTGGCCGCAGAAAGGCTGGTGGCCGGAAGGCTCAGGACCAGATAGAGGCCGAGGAAGACGCTCAAGCGGGCAAATCCCGATGGATCCAGGAGGCGTGCCGCAGCCAGAGCGAAGACGAGGTTTCCGAGACCGGCCGCAAGCTGGCCCGCTGCTACGGCTAATTGCTCGGCCCCCATGCGGCGACTGGTCGGCGGCGGTTCCTGCCAAGGGGAGGCGGCGACCCGGTCGCGTACCGCCACCCCAGCAGATTTCACAGTCGTGTTCGCAGCCGTTACAGCCATGGATCGGGGGCCAGGGGTAGGCCTTCGAGGTCGGCGGTTTCCAGATCTCCATGCTCCAGAACGAGGCGCAGCAACGCGAGCCCGGCTTCTGCCCGCGCCACCTCCTCCTTCACGACTGCCGGGCTGGGCGCAGACGAGTCCGCTGCATGCAGGACCGTTGACGCAAGGGAGGCCCCGAACTCTTCAGCGGGCAACGAGATTTGGCCGAGACGGCGGGTCAGCGCCCGGATCCGGGTTTCGACGGCGATTCCCACGACCGGGACCCCGGCTGCGGCCGCCGCGTGGATCGCGCGGTAGCGAAGCGCCACAACAGCGCCTGCGTCCGACATCAACTCCGAGACGCCCGCCAGGTCCTCAGCCGGCGGGACGATATCGGCCATGCGGCCCTGGCCTCCCAGGTCCAACGCCAGGCGCTCGGCGAACGCGAAGTCGGCCGTCCCCCAACCCGCCCACGGCAGTAGATGCACCCTCACGCCGTGCGCGCCGAGCTCATTGAGTCCGAGAAAGAGGTCGAGCTGAACGCTCGGCTTCACGCTCGCATCCAACGCCACGAGAACGGACCGGGTCGAGGCCGGCCCTGAAGTGGCGGGAACGAGCGACAACCATGCCGGATCCGCCGCGACCCGCATCGGCGCCGGCACCCCCGCTCCGGCTAGGCGGGACGCCGAGTCGTCGTCGCTCAACAGAACCAGGTCTGCCCGGCGAACGAGCCGGCGGGCCGCCCATCTCTCGGTCGGTCTCATCGGTACGCCGGCGCTGACACCGACCAGCGCTAGCGGGCGGCGGAATCCGTCGACGCGTCTGGTGAAGGGACCGGCGACCGGAGACGTGAGGGCCGCGGCCATAGCCGGCACGTGGGCGGCACCTGCGAACACGTCGCAACCGGTAAGGACCACCGCGTCGGCATGACGGCCCCTTGCTGAAAGCGAGGCGCGGACCGGGCTTGCGGGCGACGCCAGCAGCTCGTGGCCTTCGAGCGCGGAGCGGAATGCGCCGACCAGGGCGCGTTCGCCCACCGGGTCACGCCCGGTTACTCCGGGAAGCAGCACGCTTGGCATCGGTCACCTCCTCGTAGATCTCGAGGTGCCGCTTTGCCACGTGCGACCACGAACGGCCCTCCGAAAGAGCGCTGGTCCACCTCGCTAGCTCGGCAAGCTCGGTACCTCTCCTGGCAAGAGCCGTGAGCCGGTCCGCGAGCAGTGACGGTTCGAGGGATGTGGCAGCCCGGCGGGGGAGTCCCACGACTTCCGCGAGAGCCGGTGAAAGCAAGGCGGGCACCCCGTGTTCAACGGCGAGCGCGAGCACACCGCTGCTGGAGAAAGCCGTCGGGTAGGCGAGGAGCACCGCGTCCGCGGCCTCAAACCACCTGCTCACCGCTTCGTCGGGAACGTACCCGGTGAACGTGGCGGTGGCCCCGAATCGCCGCTTCAGCCCGTCGCCGTAACCTTGTCCGGCCAGACGGGGATGCTCTGCGCCGGCCACCACCAGGTGCACCGGCGGTCCAGCGAGTTCCGCCGCCTCCAGCGCGGCCTCGAGCCCCTTGTACGGGGCCACGAAGCCGAAACACAGCACCAGAAAGTCCTCGGCGCGGATCCCGTTCGCGGCACGGAAGTCCACGGAAGGTCGTTCCGGTCGGGAGTGCGTCTCGGCCGGTCGGGGGTGCGTCTCGGCCGGCCGGGAGTGTGTCTCGGCTCGTGCGTTGGCGGGACGCCGGCTCAAACCCAGTGGCAGCACTACCGAGCGACGGACTGTGCTTGCGAACGCGCTCTCATGGACGATGGTGCGGCGGGCGATGCGGCCTATCGACCCCTGCAGTGTCGACATCCCGATCCGCGCGAGCGGTGCCGGGATCGAGACCCGGTGCAGCTCCGTGAACGACCTGTCGATCTTCGCCGGCGACACCACCTGATGCATGGTGACCACCGGTCCGGCTCCGGCTCCTCGCAGCATCGCGAGGCCACCGAGGAAACCTGGCACGGCCTCGGGGCCGCCGAACAGAAAGGCTTCGTGCTGGACGTGGGCGACCGGTGCTCCGCTCCCCAAAGCCGCGCCGGCCGCCTTCAGCAGCCCCCCAGCGCGCCTGGAGAAGCAGCGACGCACCCGGACCCTGCCGTCCAGTTCGGACGACCGGTCCGCGTCGTCGGCCGGCGCGAGCACGGTGACCGAAGCGCCTTCCTCGGTAAGCGCTCGAGCCAGGTTCTGCGAGTACCAGGCCACGCCACTTTCCGACGGCGCCCCTGGACGCGGGTAGGGGGCGATCAGAGCGACGTCGGGGCGCTCGGGATCAATCGACACTCACCAGCTCCTCGCTGACGACTTCCTGACTGGCGGGCTCCTCGCTCAGCCTCTCCTCGCTCAGCCTCTCCTCGCTGGCCGGCTCCCCATTGACACCGGCTGGGATCGGCAGGACTCGGGAGTGGAGCCACAGGCGCAACGCCGACAGCGCCATGCGCTGACCGTCGCGCGCCGGATGGACCCGCGATCCGGGCTGGTCGACCCAGACGGTCGGGACCTCGACCACTCGAAACCCGAGCCGCTGGCACGCCAGCAGCAGGTCCACGTCGAACAGGAAGTCGCGCGAGGACAACAGCGGGACCACTGTCTTGACCACCTTGCTGCGCAGCACCTTCGCCCCGCACTGCGTGTCGCTGTAAGGCAACCCGAACATGGTGCGGACGAGGCGGGCGAACACCCGGCTCTCCAGCTTGCGGCTGAGGGGTCTCGGGCTCGGCAGCACTGCAGCTGGATGCCACCTGGTGGCAATGGCTACGTCAGCGGTCGCGGCCGTCTCCGCCAGCCGAAGGAATTCGGCCGGTGGGGTGGCGCAGTCCGCGTCGACGAAGCCGACCAGGTCGGCGTCGCAGCGGCGAAGGGTCTCCATGATGACGCCGCCCTTGCCGAGCTTCGGGTAGTGGACCACCTCCACCCGGGAGTCGATTCGAGCGTGACGCTCCACCAGGTCTGCGGTGCCGTCGGTGCAGTGGTCCAAGGCCACGAAGAACCGAACCGCCGGGTCGCTGATTCTGGACCGGAAGGCGTTGAGAGTCTTGTCGATCCTGTGGGCTTCGTTGTGGGCAGGGACAATGACGTCTAGGCGCAATGAACTGACCACCTTGTGGTTTGTTAACAGGATTGTTAGAGAGCGAGGGAGGGGGATTTCGCTTAACAGACACGGTGCGGGAGGTCCGGCCGCCGCCGAACATGACAACCGCTTATTTGAGTCGCCACGAAGACCTTAGCCGGAATTGACCCGTTCCTGTCAAGGCATCGTCACGATGAGCGCGAATAATTCGGGCTTCTTTACTCCCCGTTAACAAAAGCGACGGTTAACCTCAACAAGTGGAAGAAAAGGCTTACCCAGCTGCTATTTATCACACCAATGCGCGGCAGAAGGTATCAAAGTCGTCTTGATATGAGAACCTGTAATTATAAAGTCAACGGGCAGTTGCCAACGACTGTTGACGTGGAAAGTATTCGGCCGATCGAGATCCAAGCCGATCCGTAGTAGGTCGGATATTCCTCGTCCAAACGAGACGCCGACCCGAGAAGCGACCGGGCTTGGTTGGTCTGCCCTGCAGCGGCCGCCGAGAACGCGTCCGCGACCGCCATGGTCGCGTTGACCGCAGTAACCCTCGGCCGGCCGTCGAGGGTGAGGGCCAGGCCGAACTCGCCCACGGCGGCCGTCGGCGCCAGCATCGACCACTCCTTCGCCGCGACGTACCGATCCGCCGCCGAGCAACTGGCTGCCCACCACACGGCCAACCGCGCCGCGTCCAACCCGTAGGAGGGCGGGTCGGCGGGCTGGGAGGGCGATGGCACTGGGAGTGCCGCACCCTGGCTGTCGACCGACAACCAGTCGGCCGGGAGCCAGCGGTTGGATGTGGCCTCGAGGACCACCCGGGCCGACGTCGATTCCACCTGCGACCAGCGGGGATCTCCTGTCAGTCGTCCCAGGGCTGAAAACGCCTCGGGGGCGAAGTAGCCGGGTTCGACCGTGCGGGTGGGCTGCGCCCAGGGTCCTGCCACGAGGACAGGCCCCGCCGCGGTGGACGCGGTCTCCCCGCTCAGGATGGACGAAGCGATGCTCCTCGCATCGGCCGCCAGCGCC
>CAZCCS010000002.1:16961-26058 GCA_964497005.1 uncultured Acidimicrobiaceae bacterium
CGGTCGGGGCGCGTCAGGTGTGACTCGGTCCAAGACCAGATCGCGTAGAAATCCGGGGCGTCACCGCTGGCCGCGGCCACGAGCATCCCGTAGGCCTGCCCCTCGCTCACAGTATCGCCGCCCTGGTCGCGCCGAACGATCCTTCCGTCAGGCTCCATGTACCTGACGAGAAACGCGTCGCGTGTCGTCGCTCCCGCGGCCGTCCGGGCGCCGTGGACTGGAACGGTGGTGGACAGGAGGGCGTTTGTTCCAGTGATGGTTCCACTGTGGGTTCGAGCTGTTGTCGCCGCCAGTGCGATACCCGTCGCAAGCTGCGCAGCGACGACCAGAGACAGCAGGCGCGCAAAACGATACGTCCCGCCGGCCACAAGCTCACTGTCGTACCCACCGACGGTTGCCCCAAAACCGCCCGTCACGGCGAAAACGCCATTTTCCTCCCTGGTCGCTTGCGTGTTAGCATTTGTCGTGGGCGGTTGCTCGTGGGGAACGACCGCCGAAGGTCCTGAGGCGAACTCGCCTCAGGCTCGACAACAAGCTTCAGCTCGATAAACAAGGAGCGACATTCCGATGCCGTCACGTGTGCTCGATTTCCCGGTGTTCGATGCCGACAACCACATGTACGAGACGACGGACGCCTTCACCAAGTTCCTGCCGCCCGAGTACGAGGGGCTGATCAAGTACGTCCAGGTAGCGGGCCGGACGAAGATCGCGGTTCGCAACGTGATCAGCGACTACATCCCGAACCCCACATTCGAGGTGGTCGCGGCGCCGGGCGCCCAGGAGGAGTACTTCAAGAGCGGGAATCCCGACGGCAAGTCGCGCCGCGAGATCATGGGCAAGCCCATTCGGTCGCTGCCGGCGTTCATGGAACCCGAACCGCGGCTCAGGTTGATGGACGAACTCGGGGTTGACCGGGCGCTCATGTGGCCGACCCTGGCGAGCCTGCTGGAGGAGCGTCTCCGCGACGATCCTCTGGCCACCCACGTCGTGATCCACGCTCTCAACCAGTGGATGCATGAGCACTGGACCTTCAACTACGAGAACCGGATCTTCCCCACGCCTGTGATCACACTCTGCGTCGTCGAGCGAGCCATAGAGGAATTGGAATGGGTGCTCGAACGCGGGGCGCGAGTGATCCTGGTGCGACCCGCGCCGGTTCCCGGATTCGCGGGGCCCCGCTCACCCGCTCTTCCCGAGTTCGATCCCTTCTGGGCCCGGGTGGCCGAATCAGGGATCCTCGTGGGCATGCACGCCTCCGACAGCGGGTACCAGCGGTACACCAACGAGTGGGAGGGTTTGCGCACCGGCGAGATGCTGCCGTTCGTCAACCCGTCGGGGTTCGCGTTCATCATCGGCCATCAGAGCCGCCCGATCATCGACACGGTCGCATCGCTCATCGGGCACGGGCTCTGCACCCGGTTCCCTTCGCTTAACTTCGCGCCTGTCGAGAACGGCTCGAGTTGGGTGCGTCCCCTCCTGGAGGCGCTCGAGAGCGCTTACGGCATGGCCCCAAAGCTCTTCGAGGAGAACCCCATCGAGGTGTTCAGGCGGAACATCTACGTCCATCCCTTCCACGAGGAGGATCCGATCGGCCTGGTGAAGCTCATCGGCGCTGACCGGGTGCTGTTCGGCTCGGACTATCCCCACCCGGAGGGCCTGGCTGACCCCTTGTCCTTCGTCGACGAGTTGAAGGGCCTGACCGACGAGGAAGTTCGCATGGTCATGGGTGGGAACCTCTCCCGACTCATGCATGTGGAGACGTCCAAGGCGGCATAGCACGAAACAACACCGGAAATCGAACATGCTCTAGGCGCGCCCGGCAGGTGGCGGTGCGTCCAAGGCCGAAATCTGGAGAGCGCATGCCACCTGCTGTCCACGATCGGGTATCTACGCTGGCTAGAGGGTCAGATTCCCATCTGAGCACGCGACCTACTGGGGGGTCGGATAGTTGAGCTGGTCGAGAACGAGAACGATCGTGGCTTTGACCGCCGTCACGGGTTTGCTGGGCGCGTGCGGGGCACGAGTCCCGCCTTACTTTCCCGCCGCGCAGGTCAGCGCCGGCAATAACTCCGGCGGCGTCGGCCCCGGTTCGGGCCCAGGTGGGGGCAACCAGGCGGCTGGCACGCCGACCACCCTCTCAAGCCTGGGCATCGGCTCGACCGGAGGCGGAGGGACCGGTGGCGGGACCGGCGGACCGGGTGCCCAGACCGGCAGCGGTGGGGCCTCCGGTGCGACGCCCGCGGCGGCCGCTGCACTCACGCCGGACACCTTCAATCTCGATCCGCGCGCCGAGGCCGCTTACTGCCCCGCGAGTTCCGCCAACAAGGCATCTGACGTCGGCGTTACGCCGACCTCGATCAACGTCGGCAACGTCACCGGTCTCAGCGGGCTGCTATCGAACAACTTCAACCAGGGCCCCGAGGCGGTAACCGCCCTGTTCGCCGCAGTCAACAACGCCGGCGGTATCTGCGGGCGAAAGCTCAACCTTTCGGTCGAGGACGACGGCCAGGACGCGTCACACAACGCGGCCGACGTCCAGGACCTGATCCCCAAGTCCTTCGCGTTCGTAGGCTCCACATCCGACGCCGATAATGGCGGGGTCCCCGCGATGCAGCAGGCCGGGATCCCCGACTTCGGGCAGGCGATCAACTTCGAGAGGGGTGCCAGCCCGAACTACTTCACCGCCGGGACGTTCGGCGCCCAGCAGCGGGGCGGCCAGGACTACATCTACGACACCCTCGCCGCTGGCCTCAAGGCGAACGGTCACCTTCCCACCAAGATGGCCTTCCTGGCGTTCAACATCCCGATCAGCTCCCTCGCCGCTCGTCAGTTCGTGAAGGTCTTCCAGTCGGTCGGATCTCAGGACTGCTACGAGGACGAGAACGTCTCGCCTGCGTCACCCAACCTCACATCCGACGTTCTGACCATGCAACAGCGGGGTTGTGACGGGGTGTTCACCACGATGGACGTAACCGGCAACGCCAAGCTGATGCAGGCGATGTACAACCAGGGCTTTCACCCTGTGTACGCAGGAACCACGTTGGACGGTTATGCGCCGGCTCAGATCTCCACCGCCGGCCAGCAGCAGGCGCAAGGTTTCCAGGTGTTCCTGAACTTCGACCCCTTCAACGAGTCGCAGCCGGCGGTAAACCTCTACATCTCGCAGCTTCACACCTTTGAACCGGGCAAGCAGCCGAGCGCCTTCGGGATCGAGGCCTGGGCCTCAGCGCAGTTGTTCCTCTACGCGCTGATCAAAGCGGGCCCGAACCCGACGCGCGCGGCCATCAAGAGCATCGTCAGCGGCATTAGCCGGTGGGACACCCGCGGTGCGATGGCGCCCTCGAACGAATCGAGCAGACAACCGGGCAACTGCCTCATCGACCTGCAGGTGAAGGGCAACGACTTCTACAGGATGTGGCCGTCGAGCGGCTTCTTCTGCTCCAACAACCTCGTAGCCGTACCGGCGTCGTAGGGAAGGCCGATGTTCTCCTACGTCGTCATCGGATTGTTCACCGGGGCGGTGTACGCGCTCGCGGCGATGGGCCTCGTCCTGAACTACAAGATCACCGGGATCTTCAACTTTGCCTACGGCGCGATCGCGATGTTCTGCGCCTTCACGTTCTCGCAACTCCGTGACGTGCTCGGCATCAGCCAATGGTTCTCGCTTCCCATCGTGCTGCTCGGACTCGCCCCGCTGATCGGTGTGCTCCTCGAGCGACTGTTCCGCCCGCTGACAGCAGCACCAGCGGAGATCCAGATCGTCGTGTCTCTGGGCGTGCTCGCCTTCTTCCAGGCGTTGGTCCCGATCGTCTACGGAGGCCAAGCCCGCGGACTGCGCAGCATCTTCCCAACCTCGACCTTCAAAGTCGGTGCCCACCTTCATGTCGGCTACGACCAGCTGGCCACGTTGTTGATCGCGATCGTGGTGGGAATCGGGCTGTGGTTTCTGCTTCGAAAGACCAAGTTCGGTATGGCGACCCGTGCGGTAGTCGACAATCGTGATCTGTCGGCATTGGCTGGGGTTCGCTCGGAGACGATCGGTCGGGTGGCCTGGGTTCTGTCTTGTGCCTTCGCGGGACTTGTAGGAATCCTCCTCAGCTCGTTCGAAGGCCTTGACGTCTACGCACTCGTCCTCTTGGTGATCTACGCGTTCGCCCCGGCGGTGCTCGGCAAGCTGGTCAGCCTTCCTCTCGCCTTCATCGGGGCGATGGTGCTGGGGGTCCTGCAGAGCATCCTCACCAAGTACGGCAGCGTCGGCACGGTTGCCGACATCGAGGCGTCTATCCCGTACGCGGCGCTGTTCATCCTCCTGGTCGTGTACGGGAAGCGTCTTGTCGAGGTGCGTTCTTCGTCTCGTCCGCTTCGCAGCCCACCTCCCCGGCCCATCGGCCCGTCGACGGTTACGGCGGGAGCGATCATCGTCGGGATCGCCCTCGTTCTTCCTGCTCTGCTCCGACCAGCGCAGCTAGGCGATGTCACCATCGGGGTGATCTTCGCGGCGATAGGCATCACCCTCGTGGTCCTCACCGGCTGGGCCGGGCAGATCTCGATCGCGCAGTTCAGCTTCGTGGGGATCGGGGCGTTCACCGTCGGCCACCTGGCAGGCAGCCACGGGGGGGGTTTCTTCCCCGCCGCGGTTCTCGGAGCGTTGATCGCGGTCCCCGTCGGGCTTCTCGTGGGGCTCCCGTCGCTCCGTCTCTCGGGGCTCTATCTCGCGCTGGCCACCATGGCTTTCGCGCTGTTGATGGACAACTTGGTCTTCAACCGGCCCTCGATCAGCGGCGGGTCCACGGGAATGCACATACACCGCCCGCAGCTCGGGCCGTGGAGCTTCACTTCCACGACGAGCTTCTACTACCTGTGCGTCGCAGTCCTGGCGATCTACGCCATCGCGGCAGCCCTGCTGCGACGCGGTCCCATCGGCCGACGCCTGCAGATGATCAACGACTCCCCCCTCGCCGCCTCCACCTTCGGTGTCAGCTTGACCCTCACGAAGCTGACAACGTTCGCGGCGTGCGCCGCGGCGGCCGCATTCGCAGGAGCGCTCTTCGGTGCGGCCAGGCTCACGGTGAGCCCGACGGACTTCGCGTTCAACGCCTCCCTCGAGTTGTTGCTGCTGGTCGTGCTCGGCGGGCGGTCGCTTGTTGCCGGGGCGCTCATGGCCGGCGCCGTGTACGGAGCGCAGCTCTTCCCGATCCCGACCACTGTCGAGCAGTACATACCCCTCGGCGTAGCCATCGGTGTGATCGGGATCGCCAACAACCCCGAGGGCCCCGTCGTCTTGACGGTTCGCATCGTCACCCGGCTACTAGCCCTGTTCCAGCCCCTGCCCCGCCGAGATCTCGAACAACCCCAGGTCTCCGAGCAATGGGAGCCTTCGTTCGAGCCCTCCGAGGCGGGGGTCCAGCAATCCCCGGTCAAAGCCCATGCCTGATCAAGGCGCCGGCGATCTTCTCTCCTGCGAGGAGGTAACCGTCCGCTTCGGCGGCCTGGTCGCCCTCGATACCGTCCACCTCTCCGCCGCGACCGGTCAGATCACCGGCCTCATCGGGCCCAACGGCGCGGGGAAGACCACCCTGTTCAACGTGGTCACCGGCGTCCTGTCACCGACCAAGGGACGGGTTCGCTACGACGGACGGGACATCACGACGTGGGCTCCACACCGCCGGGGTCGCGACGGCATCGCCCGGACCTTCCAGCGCCTCGAGCTTTTCATCGGGCTCACCGTGTACGACAACCTGCTGTCCGCTTGGGAGGCCTGCGTTCCTGGCGGAGTCATCGGCCGCCAGTCGAGAGAAGGCCGACAACACGTCGACGAAGTGATCGAACGGCTCAACCTCCAGGGCATCGCCATGCGCCCCGCGGGCGAACTGCCGACAGGCCAGGGCCGGCTGGTCGAGCTGGGCCGGGCCATGTGCACCAATCCCAAGCTTCTGCTGCTGGACGAGCCGAGCTCGGGGCTGGACTCGGCGGAGACCGAGCGGTTCCGCGACGTCCTACTCGATCTGGTTGCGGTCGACGACATCGCGATCCTTCTGGTCGAGCACGACATGGGACTGGTCATGGAGGTCTGCGACCGGATAACAGTCCTCGACTTCGGAAGGGTCATCTCGGTCGGCACCCCCGACGAGGTGCGCAACGATCCTTCGGTCATCGCGGCATACCTCGGTGGGCCGGAAGTGGAGATGGCGGCGGTGTCGGGATGACCCAGCTCCTGGAGCTCGACAACGTCAGCGTCTCCTATGGAGGCGTGCGCGCGCTCTCCGGTGTCTCTTTTTCTGTTCCCGAAGGATGTGTCGTCGCGCTCCTCGGAGCGAACGGCGCCGGCAAGAGCACCACCCTTCGCGCGATCTCCGGCCTCGTCCGGGCCGAGTCCGGAACCATCACATTCGACGGCGAGCCCATTGAGCGGGCCGCACCCCACGCCATCACCCGGCGCGGGATCCTGCAGGTACCGGAAGGCCGGGGCATCTTCCCCAGCCTCACGGTCAAAGAGAACCTCCTCATGGCCGACTACGCGCTGCACATGGCGGACAACGCCGTGGAGGAAGGGGTTCGTCTGTTCCCCGCTCTTGCGTCGAGGCTCGACCAGTTCGCTGGAACGCTCTCGGGCGGCGAGCAGCAGATGCTCGCCATGGCGCGGGCGCTCATGATGCGGCCGCGGCTTCTGATGCTCGATGAGATCTCCATGGGCCTGGCGCCTCTGATCGTGAACCAGCTGTTCGACGCGGTGAGGCGGCTTGCACAGAGCGGCGTGACCATTCTCCTCGTCGAGCAGTACGTCGAGGCGGCGCTGGAGTTGGCGGACTACGCGTACGTTCTGGACAAGGGCCGAGTTGCGGATGTCGGCGAGCCGGGCGATCTGCGCGAGGCCGGTCTGGCGTCCACCTATATGGGAGGTGGGAGATGACCGTGACCACCCGGAAACAAGCACGCCCTGAAAAGGATCGCCGGGAAAAAGGTCATCGGATTCGCCGCACCGCCCTCGCTGGAACGGGCGCGCTTTGTTTGATCGGGGTTTCGGCCGCGCCGGCTGCATTCGCTCAAACGACAGGGGCCTTAGCGGGCTACAACCTCGGGGCCACAGCGGCGGCCGTCGAGTTCGATTTGAACAGTCCGGGACTCCTGCCGATCGGTGAGGCGACGACGGGCAATATCGTTTCGGTCGACCTGCCGTTCGCGCGCACGACCGTGTCCAGCGGACCGAGCATCGATGCCCTCGGTTCGCCTCTCTACCCCGGCGACGCGGCAGCCCACCTCGGAACCGCGATCGCCACCTTCGGGGGACCGGAAACTCCGAACGAGCCGGTGCTCTCAGAAGCGCAGTACCCGCCAACCCCGAGCAACAGAACCGACGAAACGTTCTCCACGCCGGCCGTGCAGAACAGCGCGTTCTCGATGGGAGCGGCGAGCTCGGTGTCGCACGCGTCTGCCACGGGAGCAAACGTCAACGCGCTCGTTGGCGAGATCGGCGTAGGGCCGGCCGTCTCCTCGGCAGCCAACCTCGTGCACATCGTCAGCTCGAAGGTCACCAACACCGTGCAACTCGGCGACAGCACCGTTAGCACCACCGCCACGTCGGTGGTCAGTGGCATCGACATCGCCGGGGTCATCCAGATTGCCAGCGTGACCGGTTCGGCCGGCGGAAAGTCGGACGGCAACAACGGCACCCCGACGGCGAGCCTGAACCTCGGCCCGGTCACGGTTGCCGGCCAGCCGGCCTACATCGACCAGGACGGGGTCCATCTGGCCGGACAGGGCGGAGGGGGCGGGTTGATCTCCGCGGCAAACACGGTGCTTCAGAACCTGGCCGCGCAAGGGATATCGATCCACACGATCTCCCCGACCGAAACGACCAACGGCGCCCAGACGTCGAACAACTCCGGTGCGGTGCTGATCTCGCTCACCGGAAACACGCCGACGGTTCCCGGTCTGGCGCCGCTCGCTCCCGGGTTGCCGCCGACGCCGGGTCAGCCGTCGGTGCCGTTTACCATCAACCTGCTTCTCGGCAGCGCCACCGCTACAGCGAACGCGAGCCTGCTTCCGACCTTCCCAACCGTTCCTGACCTGAGCCTTCCGACGCTGACACCGTCCGCGGGGGCGACTGGATCTTCGGCGGGCACAGGCGCGGCTTCGAGCGGCAGCGGAGGGGTGGCTCTAGCGGGGGCGCCGGCACTAGCCACCCCGACGACTCAGACCCTTCAGCCGACTGGCCCCGGCGCCAGCGCTTCGGGAGCGAGAGCAGTACTCGCTCGGGTGGGGAAGTCGGTGCCGGTGGGGCTGGCGGTCCTTGTTTTCGTTCTTGCAATCATGTCCAGCGGGGGTCTGCTGGGTTACGCCCGCTGGCAGTTGATCGACGGGAGACGTAGTTGAAGCTCAAGGTTCCTCAACCGCTCCAGCGCGGCCAGCGCGAGGCCGGCGGCGGCGACGGCGGCGGCGGCGATCTCGACCTGCGAGACTCTTTGGACGCGCCTTTGGATGATCCGGACGTCTACGACACGGCCGAGCACGAGGTGTACGTTCCCCGTGGCTCGGACGGGCCTGCCACCCGGCCCTCCTCCGGAGGCGCCGGCCACACCGGCGGGAGCCACGTCGGGTCAGGCAGACCCCGATTCGATATCCGCAGCACCTGGCAGGTCCTTGCCGGATCGATCCTGATCCCGGTTGGGGTCGCGAGCATCATCCTCGCCTGGTACGGCGCCGCGCACGCGCGAGTGGACCAGCAACAGATCCCTTACATGGTGAGCGGCGGTTTTCTCGGGCTCGGAGCAATAATCGCCGGCGCTCTGTTCTACTGGGCCCATTGGTTGTACCGGATCTACGACCAGGCCGACCTGCACCACCACGAGTTGATGCGCAGCCAGGCGGAACTGCGCGACGCGTTAGTGGGAGCCGTAAAGGGCGGGGATCACAACCTCAACGGCTCGTCGTCGGGGTCGGGTGCCGCCACGGCCGGCTCGGCTCGGGGAGCTGCGGCTGGCTCTAGGGGCAGCGCGGGTTCTGGCGCGGGGGGCCGGTTCGTGGCCACCTCGAGCGGGACGAACTTCCACCGCCCCGACTGCCCCATCGTCGCCCGCCGGCCCAACGGCCTGCGAGA
>CAZCCS010000002.1:26158-32216 GCA_964497005.1 uncultured Acidimicrobiaceae bacterium
ACGTCCCGCAGAGGCCAGATGCACCGCAAAAACGGCTGCGGCCTAGGCGAACGAAGTTAGGTGAACGAGTAGCCCTGGCTGCGGGAGCGGGCCCTCGCCCGGCTCTCGAGCACCTCCGCGAACGCCGCCCACCTCGCCGCCCGCCGGCGGGCCTCGTCGGCCAGCTGGTACACCCGGCTCAGCGGGACGCTCATGGCCAACTCTTCGAGGTCGCCGGAGGGGTCCGTCCCGTCAAGCCACGAAATGAACTCGGGATTGCCGCAGAGTGCCGGGTCCTCGTGCCAGTCGGTGTCCGCCTCGTCGGGGGCCCTCAAGGCGAGGATGGAGATCGCCGGGCCCCCGGGCTGCTCGAGTTCCCGCCGGATCCTCCTCACCGTTTCGGGCGACACCTTGGCTACGGCAGCGATCTGGCGCAATGACCCGCCCGGGTTGGCTTTTATCGCCTCGAGTACCCGGTCCCGCAGGAGACCTGGTTGCGCCGGCCGGTTCTTCCCGTCTAGGCCCAGACGCGACTCGATGTCGACTACACGCCCGCCGTCCGAGGTGGAGGCGGTCTGCGCCGCGCGGTCCACGGCCGGCCTCCGAGCTGCGCCCGTCGCCGCCGAGGGCATCGTTCCCGCTGCGCTCTTCGGCGGGGCGACAACCGCGGTCGAAGTGGCCGTCGCAGTCCTGGCGGCGAGGCCTCTCGAGCGAGGAGTGTCCGCCGGCGGAAGCGAGGCACGCAAGCGGGCCACGGTGTGCGGCGACAACCCGCAAGCCTCGGCTATCCGCCGGTCGGACCAGTCAGGGTGCCGGGTAAGGACCTGCTGTCCGGCGCGGGTCCGGTCAGGCACCGTTAGGGGCAAGCCGTGGGTGATATTGCGACGAACGGTCTCCACGAACGCTTCGTCCGCGTCGCCGTGGAAGGCGACGACCTGAACGGTGTCGTGGCGAAGCCGGCGGGCGGCTTCGAGGCGGTGGGCGCCGTCGAGAACCACCTGAGGATGCTGCGCCCAGACGAGCAGCGGAGGCCAGCGACCCTCGAGCTCGGCCAGCGCCTTCACGTGGCCCTCGTCCAGACCCTCGCCGCGCAGCTGGTGGCGCACTCGAAGCGTGTCGACCCGTGACTCCAGGACGGGGCTGCAGGTCGCTGGAGCTCCCAACGAATCGGGCGCTTCCGGTCGCCGTCCCGCGGCTTTTGCCCCCGCGGCTGTTGCCCCCTCTTCTGTGGCTTGGTCTTCGAAGGTACCTACGAGTACGGACACGACGACCCTCCGAGCCGGCATCCAACAACCGGAGATCTATCTAATAACCGTTAGATTGCCGCCGACGCGGCCGACCTGTCAAGCGGGCCGGCCGGCCCAGGGCGACTGGGTCACGGCGACTGGGTCACGGCGACTAGGTGAGGACTGCGATCGGCCGGCGCCGGCGACCCCTGCTGGCGTGGGAAGGATGCCTGTCCGCAGCCCCGCCAGGAACAGGCGCACATACCAGTCGGCCAGCTCCGTATACGAGATGCGGCCGGGCTCCCGGAACCAGGTCCGGGTCGCGTTCAGGACGACGAACAGTGTGCTGGCCGCCACACCCGGGTCGACGTTCGGATCGAAGACGCCCTCGCCCACGCCCTGGCGGACGATCCCCGCGACATAGTCATCCATCCGATCACGCCACGCCAGCACCTCGGCCTGATGCTCGTCGCTGAGGAAGCGGATGTCCCGCTCGACGAGGCGGATCGGCGGGGGGTAGGTCCCGCCCATCCAGCGCCGGATGAACGCCTCGAGCCGCGTCTCGGCGTCCGCGCCGGCGACCTCGACCGGCTCGTCCAGCAAGGCCAGACCGAATTGGTGGGCCCGCCGCATGACCGAGAAGAGCAGGTCCTCCTTGGTGCGGATGTAGTAGTAGAGGCTCGGCGCGAGGATCTTCACCTTCGAAGCGACGTCCTGGAGCGTGGTCGCCTGATACCCCTTCTGCTCGAACAGAGCAGCGGCCGCGTCGAGCACCTCCTGCCATCTGCGGTCGTTGAGGGCGCCGCGAGGCTTCACGTGCGAATCGGTTTGACCGGAATCGGTTTGGCCAGGATCGGTGTGACCAGAATCGATGTTATTGGCGCGGGTCATGCAAAGCTCCCAGGGAGAATCTTGTCCAACTGTGCAGTCTGCTCGGTTGGACAACACTTCCAGATAGGGCGACACCAACCGGAGTACCCAATGGATTTCGAGCTGAGCGAGCAACAAGAGCAGCTGCGTGACTCGGTCAGATCCGTGCTGGAACGGGAGTGCCCTCCGGCGGTGGTCCGAGCAGCTTACGAAGGCCACGGCAAGGCCGAAGGCGACCGGTTGTGGCGGGTGATCTCCCAACTCGACTGGCCGGCGATCGAGATCCCCGAGTCGCTGGGCGGACTCGGGATGGGATTCGTGGAACTGGCGCTGATCGCCGAGGAGATGGGGCGTTCGGTGGTCCCGGCGCCGTTCATGTCCACCGTGACCCAGTTCGTGCCGATGGTGCTCGAGACGGGTTCACCCGAGCAGCAAAAGGCTCTCCTCGCTCCCGTTATCGGCGATGCTGCAACCGGCACCATCGCGGTCGCCGAAACCGGATGCGGCTGGGATACCAACCGGATTCAGACCCGGGCCGCACGGGTCGGGGGCGGTTGGGTACTCGACGGCAAGAAGTCATTCGTGTTCGACGGTTCGAGTGCGACGACGGTGCTCGTGGTTGCCAGAGGACCGTCCGATCGAATCCCCGATCGAGACGGGCCCGACGCCTCCGGCATAGGTGTGTTCGCCGTGCCGTCCGGTTCGGGCTCGCTGAACACCTCCGACTCGGAGCTGATCGATCCCAGCCAACCGCTCACCGAGTTGCATCTCGACGAGCTGTACGTCCCTGACGACGCAGTGCTCGTGGACCCCGGTGACCCCGAAGGAGCCGAACGGGTCCGCCGAGCCCTCGACCGGGCAACCGCCGCTCTCGCCATGAGCATGACCGGCACCTGCCGGGTCATTTTCGAGACGACACTTCAGTACACCAAGGACCGCGAGCAGTTCGGGCGTCCGATCGGATCATTCCAAGCGGTCAAGCACCGCCTGGTGAACATGCTCCTGGCGCTCGAGAGAGCCAGCTCCCTCGCTTATTTCGCCGCGTTGACGATCGCGGAGGACGACCCGCGGCGTTCTGCTGCCGTGTCGATGGCAAAAGCCGCGGCGGGCGACTGCCAGAGGCTGATCGTGCAGGACGGTCTGCAGTTACACGGTGGTATCGGTTACATGTGGGAACAGGACCTGCACTTCTTCTTGAAGCGGGCCAAGTCGTTCGATCTCCTGTTCGGATCCGCGACATCGCACAAGGCGCGGGTCGCCGACGCATTGGGGTTGGTTGCTTTATGAAGCTGACCTTCGACGAGTCGGTCGAGCGCTTCCGCGGGGAATTCCGGGACTGGCTTCAGCAGAACCGACCCTCCGACGAGGAGATGCACGCTGAACCGGCTCTGTCGTCGGGACACGTGCCGGGATGGGCAAAGCGATGGACCCGGCGCATGTTCGACGACGGTTGGCTGGTTCCCGGATGGCCGCCCAAGCGTGGCGGACGCAACGCCAGCCCGACAGAGCAACTGGTGTACCTCGAGGAGATGGAGCGCGCCCGGGTACCGAGGACCACCAATCCCCAGGGTCTGGGCATCGTCGCACCCTCGCTGCTCGACTACGGCTCACCGGAGCAGATCGAGAGCTATGCGTTGCCGATCCTGAGAGGCGAGAAAGGCGCCTGTCTGGGGATGAGCGAGCCGGGAGCCGGGAGCGACCTTGCCTCCTTGAGCACCCAAGCCGTGCTCGACGGGGATCATTTCGTGATCAACGGCCAGAAGGTGTGGACGTCGGGGGCACGGCACGCCGACTTCTGCTTCGTTTTCTGCCGCACCGACCCCGAAGCACCAAAGCACAAAGGGATCAGCGTGATCCTGGTCGACATGGACACGCCTGGCGTCACGGTACGGCCGCTCCCGGAGATCGTCGCCCCCGAATACCCGGACCTGAACGAGGTGTTCTTCACCGACGTGGTCGTCTCCCAGCACAACCTGGTGGGAACGCTCAACAACGGCTGGGCCATGGCCAACGGCTCGCTCGCGCACGAGCGCGGAATGGTGTGGGTATCGAGCTCGATCGTCCTCGAGGACGACATCGGAAGGCTCGTCAACGACGCCCCCGGCTGGCTCGAGCGCCTCCCTGAGCCCGAGCGCCATCCCCTGGCAGAGAAGATCGCCGACGCCTACATGGACACCGTGGCGGCGCGTTGCCTCGGGTACCGGGGCTTCGCAAAGCTCCTTCGCGGCGGGAGCGCCCCCGAGCAGGCGCTCATGAAGGTGTTCACAAGCGAGGCCAGGCAGAACCTGGCGGTGGTCGCGGCCGAGGTGCAGGGGCCCGAGGTTTTGAAGTCGAGCCCGCCGGCGGTGCACGCGACCACCCTCGCCCCGGACGAGGGCACCTCCTGGATGGAGCAGTACTTCAGGACGTTCGCCTTGACCATCTCCGCCGGCTCTTCAGAAATCCAACGGAACATCATCGCCGAGAAGGTGCTCGGACTGCCCCGCACCTAACAACTGGCACCCAGCGCCTAGAAAGGTCGTCATATGACCGAGACAGTCGACGCCAAGCAATTCGACCCAAACGAGTTCCTCGACCCCGCGAACAATTCGAACCCGCAACCTTTCTGGAAGCGGCTGCGGGAGGTGGGTCCGGTCGTCCCCGGTTTGTTCGGCGGGGTCCATCTGGTGCGCCGGGAGGACGTCGAGTTCGCGCTTCAGAATCCCAGCGTGTTCTCGTCGGCGATGGAGGCCGTCGACCTGGGCCAGAAGCGGCCCCTGATTCCCCTCCAGGTTGATCCGCCCGACCACGTCAAGTACCGCCGGCTGCTCGACCCGATCTTCGCCCCGCGGGAAATGGCGAAGATCGAAGGCGACGTCACCAACCTGGTGAACGGTTTGATCGACAAATTCATAGACCGCGGCCAGTGCGAGTTCGGCGAGGAGTTCGCCATACCGCTGCCGTCCGCGGTGTTCCTGAAGATGATGGGCATGCCGCTGTCCGACCTCGACATGTTCCTGGAATTGAAGGACGGCATCGTCAGGCCCCAGGGCGAGACGATCGACGATATCCAGGCCTTCCAGAAGCAGACGGCCGAGCGCATCGACTCCTACTTCGAGTCGGCTCTGAAGGAACGCGAGCAGCACCGGTCGGATGACCTCATGAGTCGCTTCCTGGACGCCGAGGTTGCCGGAGAGAAACTCACCACCGACGAGATCCTCGGGATGTGCTTCCTGCTTCTGCTCGCCGGCCTCGACACGGTGACCGACACGCTCGAGTGCGATTTCGCCTACCTCGCGCGCCACCAGGACGCCAGGCAGGCCATCGTCGACAACCCCGAGCTGATTCCTTCCGCGATCGAAGAGCTGCTCCGCTGGGAGACGCCGGTGACCGGGTTGGGACGCGTCGCTGCTGTCGACACCGAGGTAGGCGGCTGCCCGATCACCCAGGGGACCAAGGTCGGCATATCGCTCGGCGCCGCCAACACCGACGAGAAGGCGACCCCCGGATCCGACAGCGTGGATCTCGCGCGGAACCCCAACCGTCACCTGGCCTTCGGCGGCGGCGTGCACCGCTGCCTCGGCTCGCACCTCGCCCGCATGGAGCTGAGGGTCGCGCTGCGGGAATGGCACCGCCGCATTCCCGAGTACCACATCGAGCCCGGCGCCGAACTCGTATTCAGCCCCGGTCTGCGCCAGCTCGACCGCCTGCCCATCGTGTTCGGCCCGGCCCCAAGCCAGTGACTGAAACGGTGCTCAAGATCCGCATCGACACCGACATCTGCACCGGGCACGGGCGTTGCTACGTGCTGGCCCCGGACCTGTTCGACACCGACGACAGCGGGTACGGGGTGGTAACCAAGCCTGACGTGCCATCGGAGCTGCTGGACCAGGCCGAGTCGGCGCGGCAGAACTGTCCGGAACGGGCGATCTTCATCGACGAGGTCGCTCCGGGCTGAAGGGCAGGGCTGAGCGGGCCGGGCCGAGCGGGCCGGGCTGGGCCAC
>CAZCCS010000003.1:0-31423 GCA_964497005.1 uncultured Acidimicrobiaceae bacterium
GCTCGAGGTAGTCCTGGTGCTCCGGCTCGGCCTCCCAGAACGGTCCCGCCGGCGTAACCTCGGTGACGACCTTGCCCGGCCAAAGCCCGGAGGCGTCGACGTCTGCGATGGTGTCTTCCGCGACGCGCTTCTGGTCATCGTTGAGGTAGAAGATGGCCGAGCGGTAGCTGGTGCCGACGTCATTGCCCTGGCGGTTCTTCGTGGTCGGATCGTGGATCTGGAAGAACAACTCCAACAGGTCGCGGTATGAAGTCTGCGAGGGGTCGAACGTCACCTCGATGGCCTCGGCGTGGCCGGCGTGGTTGCGGTAGGTGGCGTTCGCCACATCGCCGCCCGTATAGCCCACCCTCGTCGAAATCACGCCCGGCTGCTTGCGGATCAGGTCCTGCATTCCCCAGAAACAACCTCCGGCGAGGATCGCCTTCTCGTACCGGTCGGTCACGGTGTTGCTCCTTTCCTCGGCGGGTCGGCCGAAGAGCTTGCGTCTTGCCCCTGGGAATCAGGGTACGGGTTTGCCGGCGCTATTCGCCCCGTGGGGCGTCCGAGGGGGCGCCGGATGCGGGGCTGCAGAAAGGTTCGGGCTGCGAATTGGGGTCTGGGCGACGGAACGACGCGAAAGTGGCTCGAATCGTCGCCCAAAGTGCGATCTGCAGCCGAGTCCGAGACCCGCCGAAGCCGGCGCCGGCGAAGCGGGCACGCAGGGACCCGTGTGCGGGCCCTACGCCCCGCTCATCGAGATATCACCAACGGCGAGCGTGAGGCCGGTCGCGTTGGACGGGAGCCGCTCCAGATCGTCGCCGATGGCGACCACGCCACCGAGCATCCGCTGCAGCGTAGAAGCGATGGTGAACTCGCGGACCGGGCCGGCGAGCGCTCCGCCCTTGATCAGCATGCCTTCCGCCCCGACGGAGAAATCACCCGAGACCGGGTTCACACCCGAGTGCACACCGGAGATCGACTGAACCATCAGGCCGTCGCCCACCTGTGCCAGAACGGCCGCGGGTGACAGGTCGCCGGGCTCCAACGACAGAGCCCGCGCCCCCGTCCCCGGCCCGCTCTTGAAGCCGCCGCGCACCGCGGAAGCGGTAGAGGCGGTTCCCGCGCGGCGGGCGGAGTAGGTGTTGTACAAGAACCGCTGCAGAACACCCCGCTCGATAAGCACGTTGCGCCGGGTGGCGAGACCCTCGGCGTCATAGCGGGAAGCTCCGTACGCATCGGGGTCCGTCGGGTCGTCGACCAAGGTCACGGCCGGAACCGACACCTCCTCGCCGAGCCGGTTGGCGAAAAGCGACCGACCCTTCAGCACCGATTCCCCGTCTAGGGTGCCGGCGAGAATGCTCAAAAGCGTGGCGGTTATTCGCGGCTCGAACACCACCGTCAGGCGTGACGACTTCGGCTTCACCGCCCCGAGAAGGCGAGTCGCGCGCTCAACCGCGTCCACCGCCGCTTTTTCCAATTCCAGGTCTGCCGGGCTGCGACCGACGCTGTACCCACCGCCTGTCTGTGTCTCCGACCCCGACCCTGCTACCGCGTAGGCGGACAGGTAGCACGACGTGCGGCGCGACGACGCCCTGATGCCGGTGCTCGTCGCAACTGCCGATTCGAACGCGGCGTCGCCCCACTCCGACGCCTGTACCTGGCGGATGCGCGGGTCGCCGGCCCGAACCGCCCGATCAAGCTCGATCGCCAGCGACACCTTCTCGGAGGTCGGGAACGAAGCGAGGTCGTCCCGCCACAAGTCGAGGTCGGCGGGGGCTACGCCGTCAGGTGCGGCCAGTCCGACGTACTCGTCGTCGCTGGCAAAGCCGGCGTTGTCACGGGCCTCCTCGAGGGTCTCTTCTACGACGTTCGGGTCAAGCGAGCCGGCATAGGCGAACCCCTGGCGCGGCCCCTTCACGATGCGGATGCCGATACCGGCTGACTCGGCCGACGACAACGACTCGACGTCGCCCTCGAACACCTGCACCTCGGTGTCACGGCCGCGAGCGACGTACGCCTCCACCTGCTCTCCGTCGCGGGCCCAGCCGGCGACCTTGGTGGCCAGCTCGAGCAGGTCCTCCGGGCCGGTGGGGCTACCCTCGCTCCCCTTGCTCAGCTCGCTCATCGAGCAGTCCCGCCGATGGTCATCGCGGTCACCCTGAGGGTGGGCTGGCCGTCACCGACGGGGACTCCTTGTCCCTGCTTGCCGCACGTTCCGGGCGGGCCCATGGCGAAGTCGTTGCCCACGACGTCGATGTTGCGAAGCACCTCGGGACCGTTGCCGATGAGGTTGGCGTCGCGCAGCGGCTCGGTGATGTGGCCGTCCTCGATCAGGTACGCCTCGGTCATGCCGAAGACGAAGTCGCCGGTGGCAGTGTTCACCTGCCCGCCGCCGAGTTGAGCGACGTAAACGCCATGCGTCGTCTGCCGGATGATCTCCTCGGGGTCGGACTCGCCGGCGAGCACGTACGTGTTCGTCATGCGGACCATGGGCAGGTGCTGGTAGCTCTCGCGGCGGCCGTTACCAGAGCTGGCCCGGCCCTCCTTGCGTGAACGCAGCCAGTCCCACATGTAGTCGGTGAGGACGCCGTCTTCGATGAGGACGTTGTGGCCGGCGGGATGGCCTTCGTCGTCGATTGCCAGCGCGCCCCACTCGGGCCCCATGGTGCCGTCGTCGACGAGAGTCACGAGCGGACTGGCCACCATCTGGCCCACCTGGCCGGCGAAAACAGACACCTCCTTCGCAATGTGGTCCGCCTCCAACCCGTGCCCGCACGCCTCGTGGAACAAGACCCCGCCGCTGCCCTGCTTGATGACCACCGGGAGGCTGCCGGACGGCGCCGGCCGGGCCTTCAGCTTCGTCAGCGCACGGCTGGCCGCGAGACGGGCAAGCTCCTCCACGTCGACGGTCCTGAACAACTCAAACCCGACTGTGGACCCGACGCTCTCCCGGCCGGTTTGCATCCCGGCGTCCCCGCTGGCGACGCAGCTGACCGCGAAGCGGGTCTTCACCTGGTCGTCGTTGGCCAGGATCCCCTCGCTATTGGCCACCAGGATTCGCCGGCGGCTGTCGCCGTAGACCGCGCTCACCTGGCGGATCGCTCCGCCCGCAGCTCTCGCGGCATCGTCGGCCCGCCGCAGCAGGGCAACCTTCTCCGACTTGGGAACGCTCTCGGGCAGGACATCGACAGAGTTGGGCGCCGGCGCCGAAACTAGAGAGAGCGGAACGGTTCGCACCCCGCCGCCGCCTCCCCGCGCCGCCGCCGCGGCAGCTTCAGCCGCCGCTTTCAGGCCCGCCTCGCTCAGGTCGCTCGTGTGCGCGAATCCGGTTGTCTCCCCTACCACCACACGGATCCCGGCACCCCGATCGCGGCCCGAAGTGAGCTCCTCCACCCGCCCGTCGTCGAGGCGCGCGGCGCTGCCACGGCGGTCCTCGGCGAAGATCTCCGCGAAGTCTCCGCCCGTTCGCAGCGCGGTGTCCAGAACACCCTCGACTACTGACTCGTCGATCAAGTCACTTCTCCTATCAATGCCCCCGGCGACCTGGGTCGCGGTAACGGCCCACCGCCGGCATTGGAACATCGGGAGGCTACCCGCGTACGGTTGATAACTGTGGCGCTGAAGCTGGGATGCTGCGGGCAGGTCGAACTGGTCGTGACCGCCGCGGACACCGCCGGGGCTCTCGGAACCGGAGACGTCCCCGTGTTGTCGACGCCACGAATCGTGGAGCTTTGCGAACAAGCCGCGGTGCGCGCTCTGGCAGGGGAGTGCGAGGAGGGTCAGACGTCGGTCGGTTTTCGGGTGGAGGTGACCCACGTGGCCCCGATCGCGATCGACAGCAAGGTGGTCGCGGCGGCGACTTTGGAGCGGACCGAGGGCAAACGGCTGGTGTTCGGCGTCAACGTCACCGACCGTTGCGGCCTGGTCGCCGCGGGGCGGGTCACCAGGGTGCTGGTCGATACCACGCAGTTCCTCGACAAGGCGCGCTGAGACACAGGCCCGGCCGGGGCCCCAACCCCGGCCTCCTCCAGAGCGTGGGGACCCCAACCCCACGCCCGGCCGTAACACAAGCCCGGCCGGGGCCCCAACCCCGGCCTCCTCCGGACTAGCTGATCGTCACGGGGGTGCCCAGAGGCAACATCCCGGCGAGCTGGGAAATGACCCCGTTGTCCAGGCGGATGCACCCGTGCGAGACAGGGTGCCCGATCGACCAGGGCTCGTTCTGCCCGTGGATGCCGATCTGGGCGTCCCCGCCGTTGAAAACGGAATAGGAATCCGAGAACTCCCCCAGCCCGAAGATGTAGGGCCCGTACGCGCCGTTGGGGTTGTCGGGGCGGATCAGCTCCCACAGATAGGTGTGATCGGGAGGGGTCGGCGTCTTGGAGGCACCGACGGCGGCGGGGACGGTCATCACCACTTTGTTGCCGTCAAGGACGGTCAGGGTGTCCGAAGCGAGGCTCACGTTGACCGAATAGGTCGTTTCGGTCAACGTCACTCCGGAGGTCTGGATGTATCCAAGGCTGCCGTTGGGGCGTATCGGCAGCTCGACCTGAGCCCAGCCGGACTCGTCTGGCTGGCCGACTATGGCGAGCACCTCGGGAGCGCCGAAGGGGTTGGCGGCCGGGAGGGTCCCCACCGGGGGGCCGCCCGGCTGGCTGCTGTACGGCGTCGGCGCGGAGAGGGTGGCGATGAGGCTGGGAACGACCGCCGGCGCTTGCTGGTCGATCGGCTGTGGAGCCGGCGCCACCGCACCCGAACCCGAAAACGACGGCGCCGCCGCCACCTCTCGCCCACTCCCTCCCTCACCCGCGGGGTGCGGAGTCGTCAGAATCCAGGCACCGACGCCGCCTGCCATCACTACGACTGCCAGGACGAGCGCGAGGCGCCACCCCCCAGGCTTGCTCACGCTTCTATGGTGCCACGCGGGCACCTAGGCTGAAGGGTCACTCGCATGGCCGAAAATCCCGAACAGGTAGCTTCAGCGCAGTTGGATCGCGGCCGGCCGGTGCTGCGCTCGCACTGGTGGCGAGAAGTGATCATCGTCGCCGTCTTCTACGGGCTCTACACCCTGGTGCGCGACATTCGCGGAGACCGGCCGGTGTCACGCTTCCAGGCCTTCCACAACGCCAAGCGGGTCATCGGCCTCGAGAAGGTGCTCGGGGTGTTTCACGAGCAGCAGATCCAGCACTGGTTCATTGGTGACTACAGGTTCATCCGGTTCTGGGACGGCTACTACGGCACTACCCATTTCATCGCGGCGATAGCCGTGCTGCTCCTGTTGTTCTTTTTCTTTCCCGTGCATTACCGGCTGTGGCGCAACACCCTGGCGCTCACCAATCTGATCGCGCTCCTCGGGTTCTTCTTCTTCCCCCTGATGCCGCCCCGGCTCCTGCCCTTCGGGACCTACCACTTCGTCGACACGCTGAGGGTATTCGGCGGGTTCTGGAACTTCTCCTCCGGGGCGGTCAACGAGGTGTCCAACCAGTACGCCGCCATGCCGAGCCTCCACACCGCGTGGGCACTTTGGTGCGCCCTGGCGCTCGCCGAGGTGATCCGTCCTCGCTGGGGCAAGGCGGCCGTGTTCCTTTATCCGGCCGCCACGATCTTCTGCATCGTGGTGACCGCCAACCACTATTTCGCCGACGAGGTCGCCGGCGTGCTGGTGCTCGGCGTTGCCTACGTCCTCGCGCGAGTCCTCACCCGGTCGCTGGACCGCTACTACAACCGCAAAGAACTCCTAGAACTCCAGCCGCTGGCCGCGGACGCGTGGTCGTCGCCCGAGCGTTGCGGGGGAAGGACCGGCGCTTGACGACGAGAACGGACCTGCCGCCGGCGGTGGCGTCGGTGGCGCCCCTCGTCGAAAGGCGGTTGAGGGACCTTCTCGACACGGAGGTCACGAGGTGGAGCGAGGTGGATGCGGCGCTTGGGGAGCCGTTTTCGAGCCTTCGTGCCTCGGTCCTGTCCGGCGGAAAAAGGCTCCGCCCGGTGTTCTGCTACTGGTCGTTCATCGGGGCCGGCGGGGATGCGGCGAGCCAGAGCATCGTCGACGCCGGCGCGGCCCTGGAACTCCTCCATAGCGCCGCGCTGATCCATGACGACGTGATCGACGGCTCGGACCGCCGGCACGGGTCCCCCACCATCCACGTCGAGCAGGCGACCCGCCACCGCGAGCGTGGCTGGCGCGGAAACCCGGAGCGATTCGGAGCCGGCGTCGCGGTGCTGGTTGGCGACCTGGCGTTGGTGTACGGCGACCGACTCCTCGCCGGCGCTCCCCTTCAGGCTGTCGGCGTGTACGACGAGATGCGCCTCGAAGTCAACGTGGGTCAGTACCTCGACGTCCTCGGCGCCGCGGACCGGGCCGGTCTCGCCGGCGAGAATGGCGCCGCGCGCTCGGAGCGAATCCGCCGCTACAAGACGGCCAAGTACACCGTGGAGCGGCCGCTGCACCTCGGAGCCGCGCTCGCGGCTCCCGACAGCTTCGACTATCTCGCCGGCGGTTTGTCGGACTTCGGGCTGCCACTCGGGGAGGCCTTCCAACTGCGCGACGACCTGCTCGACGTGTTCGGGGACCCGGCTGTCACGGGCAAGCCGGTCGGCGACGACCTCAGGGAGGGCAAGCCGACGCTGCTGGCGAGCCTGACCGCGTCCCGGGCGGAGGGGGGTGCCGGCGCCTTCTTCCAAGCGAACTTCGGTTCGCCGGACCTGGACGAGTCGGCTGTCAGCCGACTGCAGGAGATCATCGAGTCGACCGGGGCGCGTTCGGAGGCCGAGGCGGCGATCCGGCGGCTTCTCGACTCGGCGACCGCCGCCCTCTCCCGGCTCCCGCTCCGGTCCGAGGCGATCGACGCCCTGGGCGAGGTGGCGAGGTTCGTCGCCGGCCGGGACCGCTGACCGCCGGCGGGGCCGGCCCGGGACCCTCCCAACAATCGTTAGCTATGCGAAGTGGGTAGAGAAAGTCGACCATAGTTCCCTAAATCCACCCAGTAAGCCGGAAGGAGGGACCGTGCCGACCGGAATGCGTAGAGGGGGTACCCTCGGGCGATGCCCTTGGAGTCGATCAACTCGCCGACCGATCTAGGCAAGCTCGAGCTCGACGAGTTGAACGCTCTGGCGGCGGAGATCCGCTCGTTCATCGTGCAGGCGGTGTCGGTGACCGGGGGCCACCTGGGTTCCAACCTCGGAGCGGTGGAACTGACAATCGCGCTGCACCGGGTGTTCTCGTCGCCAAGGGACGTCCTGCTTTGGGACACCGGCCACCAGGCGTATGTCCACAAGATCCTCACCGGCCGGCGAGAC
Organism: uncultured Acidimicrobiaceae bacterium; assembly: GCA_964497005.1. Classification (GTDB taxonomy): domain Bacteria; phylum Actinomycetota; class Acidimicrobiia; order Acidimicrobiales; family Palsa-688; genus DASUWA01. Next base: position 7,276 of record CAZCCS010000003.1, read on the forward strand.
ATGTTCGCCACGCTCCGCCAGAGCGGCGGGCTGTCGGGGTACCCCTCGAGGGCCGAGTCGGTCCACGACTGGGTCGAGAACAGCCACGCGTCGACGATCCTGTCCTACGCCCACGGCCTGTCCGCAGCGATAGCCCGCAGCGCCAGCCCGGACCGCAGGGTCGTCGCGGTGATCGGCGACGGGTCGATGACGGGAGGCATGGCGTTCGAGGGGCTGAACAACTTGGGGCACAGCGGGAGCCGGGTAGTTGTGGTCTTGAACGACAACGGGCGGTCTTACGCGCCGACTATCTCGCGCCTGTCGGAGAGCCTTACCAAGCTCCGACTGCACCCGGGGATCAACTCGGTTCGGTCGAGGATCGAGGAGGCGGTGCGCGACCTGCCGCGTGTCGGTAGCTTCGCCTACTCGAGCCTGCAGGGTCTCTACTCGGCGGTGCGCGAGGTGATCGAGCCGCCGGCGTTCTTCGAGGCGCTCGGAGTGCGATACGTCGGGCCGCTCGACGGGCACGACCTGGCAGGTCTCGAGCAGGCGCTTTCGCAGGCGGCTTCGTTCGATGGGCCGATAGTCGTGCATGTCCTCACCCAGAAGGGCCGCGGGTACCCGCCTGCGGAAAACGACGACGAGAAGTGCCTCCACGACGCCCCCGTCTTCGACCCCGCAGTCGGGCCGCCGGAAGGATGGTCCGCGCCGCGCGGCTACACCCAGGCATTCAACGAAGCGATGCTGTCCATCGGAGAGCGCTACCCCAACGTCGTGGCGATCACGGCCGCGATGCCCGGGCCGACCGGTCTGCTGCCGTTCGCCGGAAGATGGCCCGACCGGTTCTTCGATGTCGGGATCGCTGAGCAGACCGCGGTGACTTCGGCCGCTGGCATGGCGATGGGCGGCCTGCGACCCGTGGTCGCGGTCTATTCGACGTTCCTCACCCGCGCGTTCGACCAACTGAACCTCGACGTCGGCCTACACGGCCTGCCAGTGGTGTTCGCCCTCGACCGAGCGGGGATCACCGGTCCCGACGGGCCGAGTCACCACGGGGTGCTCGACATGGCGCTCTGCCTGAAGGTGCCGGGCATGACCATCTTCGCCCCCTCCTCCGCGCAGGAGGTTCCGGTCATGCTGGAGACGGCGCTGCAGCTCTCAGGTCCCGCGTCGATCCGCTGGCCCCGGACGGCCGCCCGCCATGTGCCGGCGGACCAGGTGGGCGAAGGGCTGCAGGCTCGGCTGGTCCGCCGCGGCGACGCCGATGCTCCGGACTCCGTATGCATCCTGGCGGTCGGGAAGATGCTGCAGGCCGCCGAGGAAGCGGCCGAGATCCTCGCTGCGGACGGGACCGAGGCGACGGTCTGGGACGTGCGGGTAGTGAGGCCGCTGGACCCGCAGATGCTCACGGACGCCGGAAGGCACAAGATGGTCGTGACGGTCGAGGACGGGGTCCGCACCGGCGGCGCCGGCTCGTACATCACCGACGCGATGGCCGACCTGTTCGAGACCAGGGCCACGCCTCCGGTCCTGGTCCTCGGCATCCCGGTGGCCTACATTCCCCACGGGGAGCCCGACCGGATCCTGGCGCAACTGGGTCTCGACGGACCCGGGATCGCCGCCGACATCGCCAAGGCGCTCCCCCGCCGCGACGCCGCCGGCGGGTAAACGCCAGATCGGGAGCCTAAAGGTCGAGAGTCTGTATAACAGGCGCTTCGAGATCGACCGACGGCGGCGGCGGGACGGGGTCGAGGAGACCGGGTCCGTCGTTGGCGACGTTGTTGACCATGCTGCTCACCGGGAAGACGTCGAACCACTCCGAGGGCGGGGTGATGAGAAGACTCCGGGCCTTGTCGGAGTCCACCGAAGGGTCGAGCCACTGCCCCCAGTCCGCCGGGTCGAGCACCACCGGTATGCGGTCGTGGATGGGTGCCATCAAGTCGTTCGCCGCGGTGGTGACGATGACGCAGGTCCGAAGTGGGTCGGCCTCAGGGTTGTCCGGGTCGCGCCACACCTCCCACAGCCCGGCGAACGCCATCGGCTGGCCGTCGCGGCGACGGACAGCGAACGGGAGCTTGCCGGCGTTCCGCCCGTCCGCTGTCGTCCTGTGTTGCCACTCGTAGAAAGCGTCAGCGGGGATCAGACAGCGCCGGCGATCCAGCGCGGAGCGAAACGCCGGCTTGATTTCGATTCCCTCAGCCCGGGCGTTGATCATCCGGTTCCCTACCGCGGGGTCCTTCGCCCACGACGGAACAAGCCCCCACTTGAAGGTGCCTAGCGCGCGATGGTCGCGACGTACCGCCACGGCGTACACCTGCAATGACGGGGCGACGTTGTAGCGAGCCGGAAGCGGCTCGGCCCGGATCTCTTCGACCTGAAAGATCTTGGCCAGCTCTTCCATGGTCGTACTCGACGTGTAACGACCGCACATGGCTAATCGACGTTCACGGGCGGGCGAACAGAGCGATGCAGTCCCTGCTGCTCGCAGTCAGGTAGTGCGACGTAGACGGGACCATGTCGACTAGAAGCTTCTTCACGGTCAGGTCTGCCGGCGGCAGTCCGGCCGGCGCAGGCGAGTAGGTGAAAAAGTCGACCCAGGCGCTGTTGATGTCCAACTCCATCGCCCGCACCGCGCCGGCCCGGGCCAAAAGGTCGGCGAGCATGTGCACGCTCAAGTCGGGACCGGCCGCGTACACGAGAGCTCCGTTCGCCGTTTCCCCCACTCCCGACCGCCAGACCATCACCTTGTTTGCGACCGTGAAACCCCACTGGGCCGAGCTGCCAATGTCCAGGCCTTGGACCGGCCGGCCGCCGTCCACGATCAGGTCGAGGTTCTGCCGGGCGACCACCACATCGGGCGTCAACGAGACATCCCGGCCCCAGTCGCCGACATGCGGAGTTCCATCGGCGGTGATCCACAGGGTCGCCGCCCCGGCCCTGAGCGGCCGGGCGTACCGACCCGAGTCGTAGTAACCCCCTCGGGCGTCCTGCATCCTGAAGCCCGAGTTGAACGCGGCGAGCAGGTTCGGTCGGACGGCGTCAGCGATGGGCAGCTGGTGGGCCCACCCTGAACCGCCCGGTTCGACGGCGCCGGCGTAGCTCGCCGCGGTGACCAGCTTGGGATCGATCCAGGCGACCGCCGAGACCAGGCTGGTGTACACCGAGTCCGGGCGCAGGTAGGTCGCGTACATGGCGGGCTGTCCGTCCACTGGTTGGCCGAGAGGCTGCCAGGTCCCCTCGCCGGGAAGCGGGTTGCTCACCAACGGCTGCAGCGCCGCCGGCGGGGGAAGGGCGACGACCGCCGGCACGGTGACGGCAGGGGGGACGGTGACGGCGGGCGGCCTGGACGCCGGTGAGCTGTTGCCGTTGAGTTGCTGCTGGAGTTTCCGGCTCGGAAGCCCGCCCTTCTTCGGCTTGTGGTGGCTGTACCAGTAGTTCTCGACGTCGTTGACCAGCCAGCGGAAGTGGTGCGTTCGGAGCCACTCGACCGATCTGACGCTGAGCGCGTCGGTACCGGGACCGGTCAGCGCCGAGGCGTAGGAGTACCCGATCGGCGCGAGCAGACCCAGCAAGATTGCCAGTACGACCAGCTTGGTTATCCGCCGGCGGCGGCGCCGGTCCGGGCCGGCTCCGGGATCTGCAGCCGCTCCGGCTGTTGATTCGTCGGCTCGAGGGTCAGTGATCATGGAGACGGGTCCAGGGAAAACCCGAAGCTACCAGCGGGACGGTTAAAGGCTGGCGAACCGGCGGTAGCGGTAGACTCAGGGCTCGCTCCACTCCTAACCATGGCCGTCATCTACCCCGCCCCCAGCGCCGGCCATCGTGGTCGCGCCTGGTGGCAGGAGCATGCGGTGGCCCTCGCACCGGCCGCTCTCGCGCTCCTGCTAGCCACAGCCGTCTGGCTGCTCGGCTGGCGCGGGGTCGATCAGGCGGCGCAGTTGTACCGGGTGACTCTGTTCAAGACGCACGGTTTGTTGCTGTGGGACAGCGGGTGGTACGGCGGGAATTTCCCGTTGAGCTACAGCGTCCTTTTTCCCGCGCTGGCGAGCGTGGTGAGCATCCAGGCGATGGCGATCGTGTCGGCGGCGGTGGCAACGTGGGCGTTCGACCGGGTGGTCCGGGGGTACTTCGGTTCACGCCCGCTCGGCACGTGGTACTTCGCGGTGTCGACCATCCTGCCGGTGATGATCGGCCAGCTGCCCTTCCTGGCGGGGGAGGCAGCAGGGCTATCAGCGGTGCTGGCGCTGCAAAAGGGCCGGAAGCGGGCCGCGTTGGGGTTGGGGGTGCTGGCGGCGATGTTTTCGCCGTTGGCGGCCGCGTTCCTCGCAATGGCATGCGTCGCCTGGGCTCTCAAAGCGAGCGGCCGGAGGGGTTGGACCGCTGCGACCGCGGCGGTGAGCCTGGCGGTGATAATCGGGATCGGAGTGCTGTTCCCGGGGGACGGTCCGTTTCCGTTCCCGTGGCAGGGACTGGTCGTGACCGAATTGCTGTGCCTGACCGCGCTGACCCCGTTCGTTCGGACCACCCCGGCCGTGCGTTTGGGAGCCCTCCTTTACGCGGCGGCCTCCCTTTTTTCCTTCGTAGTTCCTAACCCGCTCGGAGGCAACGCACCGAGGCTCGCTGGGGCCATCGGGGTCCCGCTGCTCGCCTGTTTCGTCACGGCTCAGGGGCCCGCTTTGGAGCGGCTGAGCGGGTCGGCCGTCGTCGAGCGGCTGCTGGGGGGGCGCCTGATCGAGATCCCCAGTCGCTGGCGCGTGCTCGGGCTGGCGTTGATCGTCCCGTTCGTGGTCTGGCAGTGGGCGCCGAGCCAGAAGATCGTCACGTCGCAGTCGACGGCGCCGGCGACGACGCCTGCGTTCTACCAGCCCCTGCTGCAGGAGCTTTCGACGGTTGCGACCGGGCCGACCCGCCTGGAGATCCCCCCGACCATGGAGCACTGGGAGTCGGCCTACGTTGCCCCCTACGTGTCGCTGGCCCGGGGATGGGAACGTCAACTGGACGTCGCCGACAACCCGCTCTTCTACGACAAGTCGGGTCTCACCGCCCGGGCCTACACGGATTGGCTCGACAACGAAGGCATCCAGTTCGTCGCCCTCCCCGCCGCCCAGTTGGACTACGCGGCCAAGGCGGAGGGAAAGCTGCTTGCTTCGGGGCAGGTGAAGGTGCTCGACCTGGTCTGGCAGAACCCCCAATGGCGTCTGTGGCAGGTCCAAGGCAGCCCGGGATTGGTGACCGGGAGTGCGGTGCTGACGGCCTTGTCGCCTGACCATTTCGCCGTCGAGGCCACCGCCCCGGGCCTGATCACAGTGAGGGTGCGGTACACGGCCTTCTGGTCGATTGCTTCTGGTTCGGGTTGCGTCGGGCCGGCGCCTGACGGGTGGACCTCGGTCGACGCCTACCAACCCGGACCGATCCAGCTGTCGGCGGTCCTCGGTACGGCCCGCAAGACGACCTGTCTGGTAGTCGACCCGGGGTAAGCCGGGCTCGTCTCGGCAGAAGACGACTTGATGCCGGTCGGGGTTGGTTTAGGCCCGGACCATCGGAGGACGGTCAGCTTCCGCCGGTGCCGGCGCGGCGATCGTGCCGGTCGACAGGGGGAGCCTCATGGTGAACACCGCTCCCCCGCCGTCGGCCTCGGAGATCTCGACGGTCCCGCCGAAGGCGCGGCACAGGTCGGCGACGATGGCGAGACCCAGCCCGAAACCGCCGTGCACCCGGTCCCTCGCCTCGTCTAGCCGGACGAACCTTTCGAAGATGCGTCCACGGTCCTCGACGGGCACCCCCGGACCGTCATCGGACACCCGAAGCACAGCGTTGGGCGCGTTGGTCGAGACCTTGACTTCGACGCGGGAGGCGGCGTAACGGCATGCGTTGTCGACGAGGTTGCCGATGATGCGCTCCAGATAGACCGCCGGAACCTGCACCGGGGTGGGCCGGCCGACCGCGACAATCGACACTCCGTCGAAGCGGCTGGTCGCCTCTTCCACGACCTGTTGCGCGACAGCAGCGAGATCGGTAGGCGCGGCGTTGGGGTCAACTGACGCGAGATGCCCCTCGGACGATCTGGCAAGCATCAGCAACGATTCGACCAGCCGCCCCATCCGCTCGTCCTGAGCCAGCACCTCGGACGCGACCCGAGGCCATTCGGCGCGGTCGGGGTGGTGCAACGCGACCTCGATCTCGGTGCGGATGTTGGCGATCGGAGAGCGGAGTTCGTGGGAGGCGTCCGAGACGAACCGCCGTTCGCGCACCGTCGACTCCTCCAGGCGATCGAGCATGGAGTTGAGAGTTCTCGCAAGCCGGCCGACCTCGTCGTCGGTCGGAGGCGCAGCGACCCGGTGGGCTCCCGACACGGCGGCGACATCAGCGACCTCCCGGCGAAGAGCCTCGATCGGGCGAAGGGCGCGCCCGACGATCACCCAGCAGATCACTCCCACCACGAGCAACAGCGCCGGCAGTCCGATCTCGAGGAGTCGCTGGACGTAGAGAAGGCTGTTGTCGTACTGATCGAGAGAGGTCACGACGACGACGTCGTCATGGGTCGAACCCGAGCTGACCGGGACACGAACCACGTGGACGTCGCGGGCCTGGCCGGCGAGGACGTAGTCGTTGGTTTGGATCTGAGGGTCGCCTGGGATCCAGAGCGGGGGCTCGCGCCTGATCTCGCGGCTGGCGGCGAGAACCTTGCCGGAGTGGAGGACCTGAACCAGGCCGGATTCGAGCGAACTCGAAGGCGGGAGCTGGATCGGGGGGATCAGGTCGGGGTTCATCGCGGAGATGACCCGGGCCTGCTCCTCAGCGGTGGTGACCAAGATGTGCTGGCGCTCGTGAGCGAAGGTCACCTCGACGATCGCAGCGGAGACACCGAGGGCGCAGCCGACCGCGAGGACCGCGCTTACGGTGACCCTCACTCGGACCGTGTCGAACGCGTGCCTGACCCTGGCGATCAGTCCGACCGTACGTCTGGCTAGCCGCATCACGAAACGGCTTCCTCTCGGATATCCGGCGCCGGCGGCTCGGTCGCACCGCCCACCAAGCGGTATCCGAAGCTTCGGACGGTCTCGATGTGCGAAGGCTCGCCGGCACGGTCGAGCTTCCTCCGTAGGTAGCCGACATACACCTCGACGACGTTCGGGTCCCGCTCGGCCGATGGATCCCACACGTGGTCGAGAAGCTCGTTCTTCGAGACCGTTTCTTCCGGGCGGTGCATCAGGTAGTTCAGAAGGGCGAACTCACGAGGCGTGAGGGTCACCTCCTCGTCCCCCCGCCAGCATCGGTGATCGCGCGAGTCCAGCCGGAGGTTGCCATGGGTCAATACCGCGCCTTGAGGCGCGCCTCCGCGGCGGATCAACGCCCTGAGACGCGCCAGGAGCACCGGGTAGGAGAACGGCTTCGACAAGAAGTCGTCAGCGCCGGTGTCCAACGCTTCGGTCTGATCGAACTCGCCTTGCTTCGCGGTGAGCATGAGGACCGGAACCCGCTCGCCCGCGTCCCGCAGCGCCTTTGTCACCGCATAGCCGTTCAACTTGGGGAGCATTAGATCGAGCACGATCGCGTCGTAAGGGTGCCGGCAGGCGCGAGCCAGCCCGTCCTCGCCGTCGAGGGCGACGTCCACCGCGTAACCCTCGGCCTCGAGGCCCCGCGCGAGCGAGTTGGCCATGGACAACTCGTCCTCCACAATCAGGATCCTCACAGGAATAGTCTGCCCCGACGGGTCCGCACATGTCGGGTCGGGTACTGGCGGCTAGCCTCATAGGGTGCCTCCCGAGTGCACCGGCTGGATGGCGGCGTCCCAGGCGTGACCCTCCAAGATGTCTCTCCCGTCCGGTCGGCCGAACGCCCCGGCCGCCGGCTACGCGCGTTCGATTCGGACGGCGTTCTGGTCGCCAGCCTGGTCGTGGTCGCGCTGGCGTTGCGCGCGCCTTTCGTCGGCAGATCGTTCTGGATCGACGAGGGCATCAGCGTCGGGATCTCGTCGCACCACCTGACCCAGATCCCGTCCCTCCTCACGCGCGACGGCTCCCCGCCGCTGTTCTACTTCCTGCTCCATTTTTGGATGCTGATCTTCGGCAGGTCGGAGATCGCCACACACCTGCTGCCACTCAGCATCTCGCTCGCCACCATTCCTCTTGCGTACTGGTCGGGCGTCGAGCTGTTCGGTCGGAGAGCCGGCCGCTGGGCCGCTGCTTTGATGGCGACCAACCCGTTCCTCGAGTGGTACTCCACCGAGACCCGGATGTACACGCTCGTGATCGCACTTTCGATCGTGGGCATCACCTTCGCAGTGCGCGCGGCACGCCGGCGCGACATCCCCGACGCCGCCGGCGCAGTCCTTGCCTACACGCTGCTTCTCTACACCCACAACTGGGGCATCTACCTCACCATCGTCTCGGTCGGGGTCCTCGCCGGCTGGGCCTGGTTCGAGGGCGATCGGAGGCTCGCCGCCCAGGTGTGCGCGGCCGGCGGGGCGGCGTTCGTTCTGTGGCTTCCGTGGCTCCCCTTCTTCCTCGACCAGGTGAACAGCACGGCCGCACCGTGGGCGGTGAGGCCCAACATCGGGAACTTCTTCGCCGACCAGGGCTACGAGCTTGGCGTCACCCTCAACTTCGCGGTCGCCCCGTTAATGGCTTACGGCGCCTGGCGCACCCACAAGCTCCGGACGGCACGGGAGTCGCGAATCGCCGGCTTGCTGTGCGGGGTCGGATTGGGCACAGGGGTGGTTGGTTTTCTCGGGTCCCAGATCGAGCCGTCCTGGACCGTCCGCTACCTGGCCGTGATCGTCGCCCCAGTGCTTCTGGCGGCGGCGGGGGCGCTGAGCCCCAGCGAGACCGGCCGGAAGGTCCTCGGTTCGACCTGCGCGGTTCTCGCCGGTTGGAGCGCCATCGGTGCGATCCTCCCCAACCCGATCTTTCCTTACGCCAAGAGCAACGTCGCCGCCGTCTCCGCAGCGGCCTCCCCTGAACTGGCGCCCGGTGACGTGGTGGTCGTCACCCAGACCGAGCAGCTTTCCGTCCTCTCCTACTACCTGCCCAAGGGACTCGTGTACGTGACGCCGACGGGACTGGTGGCCGACCCGACCGTCGTCGACTGGCGGGATATCGTGCCCCGGCTCCAGCACGCCGACCCGTGCATGACGGTGGGCCCGGTGATCGCGGACCTCCCGGTCGGAGCCCATGTCCTCGAGATCAACCCGGTGCACAAGCTCGGCGCCAGGGGTTCGACGTGGCAGAAGGCGGTCACATCGCAGGTGGCGTCGGTTGACCGGCTGCTGGCGACCGACCCGACGTTGGTGGCGATCGGATCGTACGCTGTCGCCGAATCGCCCCGGCCGTACAGCCCGGTTGTCGGCGAGGTGTTCCGCAAGACCGCCGGCCTGGGCCCCTGCGCCGGCGCTTGAAACCGACCGCCCCCGCCGTCCCCGCGCGACAGCCGCCCTTTGTCCGATTTCGCCCCCATTTACCTTCCTGACCTGCAGGAATGGAAGGCGAGGGGCAATCGCAAAATTTCCCTCCTACGTATGATTGGTCGTGGCACGTGTAGGGCTACCAGCCGATCGCATGGCAGACGAGGTGCTCCTCGCCGGCCTCAGTGGCGGCGGCCCCGATGTGGGCCTGGCGTTCGTACGACGCTTCCAGCGGCACGTTTTCGGAGTGGCGCTCGCCGTTCTGGGAGACCCCTCGCTCGCTGAGGACGTCGCTCAACAAACCTTCATACGGGCGTGGCGGGCGGCCCCCGGGTTCGACTCGTCGAGAGGCTCCGTACGCACCTGGCTCACCACCATCGCCCACAATCTCGCAGTCGACGCCGCCAGGCGGCGCAAGGCTACGCCGCTCGATCCGTCCGACCTGGTCCGGCTCATGGGACCGGGGATCGACGAGCCGGAACTCAAGACCATGAAGGAGGAGTCGGCACGGGAGCTCCGGGCCGCGATCGGGTCGTTACCCCCCGACCAGGCCCGCGCCGTGGTCATGGCAGGGGTCTACGGCCTCACCGCTCAACAGGTCGCCGATGCCGAAGGCATCCCGCTGGGCACCGCGAAAACACGCATCCGCTCCGCGATGCACAAGCTCCGCTCAACGCTCGACCCAGGAGTGATCCGCCATGGCTGACCAGCCGACTCATGACTTCGCTACGTCCTCCGGCGGTGGGCACGTGACCGACCTCGCCCCCGAGCTCGCCCTCGGAATCCTCCCCGAAGCCGAGGCCGAGGCCGCACGCGACCACATGCGCACCTGCCCGGCGTGCTCGGCAGAGGTCGCCTCCCTGACGCCCGTGGCCGACCGGCTGCTCGAGCTGGTGCCGGGCACCGAACCCCCTCTCGGTTTCGAGCGGCGGGTTCTCGCCGCGGTGTCTCCGTCCTCCACGCGCCGATTGAGGTTTCACCACCGCTCGCTCCTGACGGTGGTGTCGGCCGCCGCGGCCGCGGCGATCGTGTTCGGCACCGTCGGGTGGATTGCGGGCCGCGGCACCACCTCCCACCATGTCCGGACAGCCGCAGAGCTGGTCGCCAGCGGACGAGACGTCGGAGAGGTCGAGGCCTACGGCCATCCCGCATGGTTGAGCGTCAGCGTGCACGGCGTCGCCAACGCCGACCGGGTGACGTGTCTGGTCGTCGGCAAGGACGGCAACGTCCGGACGATGGGCTCCTTCGACCTGGTGAAGGGCAGCGGGATGTGGAGCACGCCCGACCCGTCTGGGTTGTCGGGGGTGGCCGAGGCCAGGCTGGTAGGCACCGACGGTCACGTACTGGCCATCGCTCACTTCTGAGTCGATTACTTCTGAGTCGCTCACTTCTGAGTCGCTCACTTCTGAGGGGATCCACCGGCGCCAATCCTGATCCCGGTACTGTCGGCTACGAGGGGCGTCGACCCGACCGGAACTCGCTCGGACTCGCTCCCCGTGAGGAGGTCCGGGCCGTGTCGTCAAGCACCGCTGCACGCGAAAGCGGCAGCTACCCCCTCGGCATCGACGTCACCGGGCCGCCCGAAGTCGAGCGGTGGCGCCCTCTCGTCAACTGGCTGCTCGTCATACCTCACCAGCTGTGGCTCCTCGTCCTGACGCTCGGCGCGAACGTGCTCGCGTTTCTGGGCTGGTTCGTCATCCTCTTCACCGGCCGGCTGCCCGACACTTGGAGCGATTTCATCGTCGGGGTTCTGCGCTACCAGTGGCGGATCCTCGCGTACCTCTACGCGTGGACCGTGGAATACCCGACCTTCAACCCGGTGCCCGGGCACATCGACCCCGGCGACTACCCCGCCGTCCTGTGGTGCGCACGCGCGGTCGAACGCAACCGGGTCACCGTGCTCCTCCGGGCCATCCTGGCGATCCCGCAGCTGGTCGTCCTGTCCGTCTATGGCATCGCCGCCTCGGTCGTTCTGATCGTCGCCTGGTTCGCGGTGCTGTTCACGGGTCGCTGGCCGGAGGGAATGCGCAGTTTCGTCATCGGGTACTTCCGATGGCAGCTGCGGGTGTACGCGTACCTGTACCTTCTCACCGACGTGTACCCGCCTTTCGACACCACCCCCTGAACGGAGACCATGAGCGAAGGAAACCGCTGGGAGAGACCCGCCGGCGAGGAGCACAACACCGGCCTGCCGGCTTCAGCGCCGTTTCGGGAAGGACCATGGGATCGGCCGAGGGCCCAAGGCGAACACTGGGCCCAGCCGGCGCAGCAGGGGGCCCAGCCGGCGCAGCACCGGGCCCGTCCGGCTTTTGCGCCGCCCGATCCCGCAGTGGTCGGGGGTCCGCCCTGGCCGGCCCTCGTCGCGGTAGGCCAATACGTGCCGCCGAGGATGATCCGATGGCCGATCGTGGTCGGTTTTCTGGCCCTGGCTCTGGCGATCGTCGTGTCGATCGCGGTGTCAGGTTCGAGCACCATCTCGCACCGGGTTTGGATCACACAGCACACGCGGACCATCGACACCATCAATCAGGACGAGCGCGCGACCATCGCCGACAACCCCGCCCAGGGAGGCTCGGTAAGCAAGTGGATCGCCGACTGGGAGAACCTCCACAACGACGTTGCCGCCGCGGCCAGCCTGCCCAACCCGGGCGGAGCGGCCAACGCGCCGTGGAGGGAGTTGATCAACGACTATTACAACGGCTCGTCCGAGATCCTCCAAGGGGTCCGCACGGACAACCAGGGTCTCATCAACCGTGCCCTGCGAGACCTTGCCGCGGGCAACAGCGCCGCCCGCGAGTTCGACCGGGTCATGGGTCTCAGTTCGTCCTGAGATCCTCCCCGAACAGCTTGTCGAGCTGGGGCCCTATCGCTTGCATCGCGTGTTCGTCGGCCTCTGCCGCCTGCGGGGGCAGAGGCTCCGACAACCTGCCGAGAGGCGTTACCGAAACCAGGCCTCGCTCGATGGCGCCGCCGTCGGTGCCCTCGGGCAGGGAGACCGCGTCACCCCACTTCATGACCACTCGGTAGCTGCCCGGGTGCCCGACCTTCGGTTCGAGGTGCGCGTCGGCTATGACACGAGGCGGGATCCTCCCGGTCGACGTTCGCTGCCAGCCCCGCATCCTGTCCACGTCCGAGTTCGGAACGTTCAGATTGATGACCACCGGCGCGGGAGGCGGATTGGATGCCAGCCCTCCGACCACAGCTGCAGCGACATCAGCGGCGCCGTCCCAGCACTGGTCGCGGAGCATCTCGTCCCAACCCTGGCCCTCGACACCGAATCCGCGTACCGCCTGGCTCACCGCCACCCCGGTCATGCCACCGACCCGTGCGGTCAGGGCCGCCCCCACCGTTCCGGAGTGGTACACGGATCGTCCCACGTTGACCCCAGGGTTGATCCCCGCGACCACCATGTCGAAAGGAGGGCCGAACGCCCCGAGCCGGGCGAACATGACGCAAAGCGCCGGCGGGCCGCTCACCGCCCAGACGACGCCGAGGGGTTCGAGCTTGATCTCATGCACCTCGGGATGGATCCGGTGAAGGGTCCCGAGCGCGGCACTAGCGCCTGAATACTCGTCGTCGGGGGCCACGACCGTGACATCCCCGAATTCCTGCATAGCGATCGCCAGCACTCGCAGCCCCTCGGAGTCGATGCCGTCGTCGTTGGTGACCAGGATTCGCACCCCTCGGTGTTACCACACCAGTCCGACGGGACCCGGCAAGGCCTAGAGCCCTAGGCTGGCCGGCGTGCTCTACGCATGGGGTTTCGAACGTGTGGGAGTGGTAGCCGGGGACCTGTACTTCCAGGACCCCGACCCAGCACCCGGGCAGGAAGGCGCCGAGAGGGGGGTCCGCCTCGAGGTCAGGTTCCTGGAAAGACCGCCGCTTACCGGCTCGGTCTACGCCGCCCAGCCGGTGGTGATCGACAGGCCGATATGGCGGGCAGACCTCCTCGAAACCGTCGACGGCACCCCGGGAAGCCACGACCGCACCCACCATCATCCCCGGTTTCGGGGATGGGAGCCTGGGAGGCGCCAATTCGAACCGGAATTGAGCGCCGACCCGATCGGCTGGCTGACCGGGCGCCTGCAGGACCTAGGGTCGCTTCTTGCGGGCGCGGAGATCGACCCCGACGAGGTCGGAGCAAATGACGCGGTCGAACTCGCCAATGCCGCCCCCGAGATCGCCGCCGCCGTCGAGTCGCTGCTGGTGAGAGTCCGCAACGGCGAGCTCGCCAAACCTCCCGACTCTCTTGCCGGCGGCGGTGACCGCGGTGACTCAAGCGGGGCGCGGGTCAGCTGGTTGTAGGAAACAGCTGGGAGATGACCGTTTCGGCCAGCTCGTTCGACCGGAAGTCGTCGGTGAACGGCTCGTCGGCGGGCGAGTGCCCGTCGGTGATCGAGCCGGGAGCGGTGGTCGTTCCGTGCACGGTTACCGGGATGTTGGCGGTCTGCTCAGCGCGAATCACGTGCATAACCGCGTTGATCAAAGCCAGATGGGTGAAGGCCTGGGGGAAGTTGCCGAGGTGCCGGCCGGTATGCGGGTCGAGTTCCTCGGCGTACAGCTCCAACGGGCTCGAGAGCGACAGGAGCCGTTCGCAGAGCCGGATGGCGCGCTCAACCTCGCCGATCTCGACGAGCGCGGACACCAACCAGAACGAGCAGATCGTGAAGGTTCCCTCTCTTCCCTGCAACCCGTCGTCGGTCTCGTCGGTCTTGTAACGCAGGACCAAACCTTCGTAGGTGAGCTCGTCCGCGATAGCGAGGACCGTCTTCTTGATCCGCTCGTCCTCGGGCGGCAAGAAGCGGAGCAGCGGCATGAGCAGGACCGAAGCGTCGAGGGAGTTGGATCCGTACGCCTGCACGAAGACCCCTCGCTCGTCGATACCCTTCTCGCAGATGTCGGCGTGGATCTGGTCGGCGAGGGCCTGCCATTTTTCCGCGTAGACGCCTTCGTCGAACATCCGGGCCAAACGGGCTCCCCGGTCGAGGGCGACCCAGCACATGAACTTGCTTGTCACGAAGTGGCGCGGCTCGCCTCGCACCTCCCAGATTCCCCTGTCGGGCTCCTCCCAGTGCTCGGCCGCCTCCTCGACTTGGCGTTTCAGCATCGGCCACATCGACTCCTGCAGCTGCGCGCGAGAGCGCGCGTGCAGCAAGACCGAGTCGAGCATTGCACCCCAAACGTCGTGCTGGTTCTGCTTGTACGCGGCGTTGCCGATACGAACGGGCCAAGCCCCTTCGTATCCGGAGAGGTGTGGAAGGGTCCGCTCCTCGAGTTCCTTCTCGCCGGCCACGCCGTACATCACCTGGAGGGTCTTGTTGTCGGTCAGAGCCTCGGCGATGAAATAGAAGAAGTCGTCGGCCTCGCGGTCGAAACCCAGGGTGTAGAGACCCCACAGAGCGAAGGTGGAATCTCGCACCCACGCGTAGCGGTAGTCCCAGTTTCGCTCGCCGTGAGGGGTCTCCGGAAGGCTGGTCGTAGGCGCCGCCAGCAGGGCCCCCGAAGGCGCGTAGGTCAGGCCCTTCAGGGTCAGCGCACTTCTTTGCAGGTAGCTGCGCCAACGGTGATCAGGGAACTCGCCCGTGGTGATCCACTGACGCCAATGCTCGGCGGTCCTCGCCATCCGCTCCGCCGCTTGATCGAAGGTCATCGGAGGTGGGAGCGGCGACCACGACAGCGCAACGAAGTGGGTGTCGCCTTCGACCATCCTGGTGCGCGCGTTCAGACCGCGCCGTTCGATCCCGGGCCTCAGGTCGGTGGTGATCCGCAGGGTCACGTCGACCCCCTCGCCGGTGGCCACCAGATGCCCGTAGCCGTCGCCCTCATAATGCCACTCCGGTTCCACCTGCCCGTACTCGAACACCGGGTCGCATGTCATCGAAAGGTCCACCGAACCACTGACGCACTTGACCGAGCGCAGCAAGCAATGCTCCGCGTCGTAGTCGGTGGGCGAGCGCCGATGGGTCCTCGAACGCTCCGACAGGTTGTGCCACGGGCCCATGCACAGCGCGTCGCGCACGATCATCCATCCGGTGCGCGTCTGCCATGTCGTCTCGAGCATCAAGCTGCCAGGCAGATAACGCCGCGCGGCCGGGACCATCTCGTCGTAAGGACCGAGCCGGAAGGAGCCGGCGCTGCGATCGAGCATCGCACTGAAGACTGAAGGGGAGTCCGGCCGCGGCACGCACATCCACTCGACGGCGCCGCTCGGCGCGATCAAGCAGTTGCTCTCACAGTCTGAAAGGAACGCGTATTCGGCGATGGGTGGGAAGGGACTGACCCCCGACGGCCACGCCCGCTCAGCCGCGAACGATCCGGTGCTGGCGTCGGGCTGCACTCGTTCCAGGCGTTCCATGGCCTCCAATGCTAAACCGGGCGGCCCGTGAAACGGTCGCTCCCGGGCCCTTATGCCCGGCTGCGTGCCGGTTGGGTGGGGGCCCCCGCTACGCGCGCGCTGGTGCCAGCCGGTGCAGGGCGAGGCCGCCCTCGAACGGCCGGGCGCCGAACGCCGGCGGGGCGTGGTAGCCGGTGTCGCCAAGCGGGGTGTGGGTCTCGGAAACGACAGGGCCGATCTTCTCCGCGACCGGCGTCAGGGCCTCGAGGTCGAATCCGTAGACCCTGGCGGCGTTGCCGGCGAGGAGCTTGCGGCAGCGCGCCACAGGCTGGTCGTGAAGCGCCCAGCGGATGAGCTCGCGAGAGTGCGGCGCGGTGCCTTCTTCGTGGGGATAGTCGCTTCCCCACATGACGTGGTCCTCTCCGACGAGGTCGATGATCCCGTTCTCGTAAGGGGACAACGCGCTGGCGCCGACGTAGCAGTTGCGCTTGACGTACTCACTCGGCGAGAGGGTCAGCTGGTCCACCGAGGAACCGCCGAAGATCCCGTAGGTGCGGTTGTTGGAGGACGACTTCATGCTCGGCACCATCGCGTCGAGGGTCGCCAGCTGCATCCGCAGGAACATGGTGCCTTGCTCGGTCGGCACATACCGAAGGCGCGGGTAGCGCTCGAACACGCCGGCGAGGATGAGGTGCGGAAGGGTCCGCTGGGTCCAGCTCGCCATCTCGGTGATCAGCACCGGGTTCGACGCCGGCTGGTCCATCGGCATCTCCGGGCTGCCGGTGCCGCCGTGCTGGACGACGCTGATGTCCAGGTCCTGGCAGGCCGCCCACAGCGCGTCGTAGCGGGTGTGGAACAGCGGCTCGACCACCGGATCCCCCGGTGAGACGGCGGGGATCAGAACCCCGCCGAAGCAGCCCTGCTCCACCCCCCAACGGATCTCCTCGAGGGCCAGGTCGATGTCGTGGGGGAAGATCTGGATGAGACCCCGCCGGCGAACCGGCTCGAGCGAGCAGAAGTCAACCTGCCAACGGTTGTGGGCCTTGACGCCCTCCCACCGCAGTTCGAACTCCTCACGGGTTCGGGGCAGTTTGATGGTGATGTTCGGAACGGTCGGGAAGAAAGGAGGGACGGTGTTCGGGAAGAGGATCTCCGCGGAGACTCCGTCGGCGTCGACCTCCGACATACGGAACCCGCTATCCCAATTGCGCTTGGCCGTGGCGATCATCAGGTCGTCGAACGGGCTCACGTAGCTCGCAGCCCACCTGTCGAACTCGTCGTGGAGCCGGCTCGGCAGGTACTGCTTGTAGTCGTGGAACTCGGCGCCGGCATGGGTGTCGGCGGAGATCACCACGTAGCGGTCGATTGTGTCCCAGGTCGCGCCCATGAAGTCCTCCCTCTGCGCTGCGAACCCAACGTACGCCGTTCCTTGACTGAAGTCAAATAACCTGGCTCAGGCGGTTACGCGAGCGGACGCGCCGGCGCTCACGTCTATCACGGCGCCGGTTATGTGGGCCGCCCCGGCGCCGGCGAGGAACAGCACCGCGGCGGAAATCTCCCCAGGGTCGAGGAGCGGCTGCGGCTGGACGTGGAGGAGGCCGAGGAAGGCTGCGGCGTCGTCCATTGTCGGGTTCTCGAGATCGGGTCGCACCTTGCGGATGAGCGCATCGTTCCGAACCATCGGGGTGTCGACGTTGCCGGGAGCGATGGCGTTGACGGTGATGCCGAAGGGCGCCAGATCCTGAGCAGTCGACTTCACCAGACCGATGACTCCCCACTTGGACGCGGTGTAGGCGCCCATGCCACCTGTAGTCCCCCGGCCCATCATCGAGGAGATGGCGATGATGCGGCCGTAACGCTGGGAGACCATCACCGGAGCGGCGGCCCGTAAGGAGTTGAACACACCGGTGAGGTTGGTGGCGATGACATCGTTCCATTGCTCGGCGGTGGCGGTCTGGATGGGCGCTCCCCCACCCACGCCGGCGTTGGCCACGAGGATGTCGAGGCGGCCAAGCTCCTCGACCGTGCGGGTTGTAGCCGCCTGCATCGCGGCGCCGTCGCGTACGTCGGCGGTGAGGGCGAGGCAGCGGCGCCCCTCTTTCTCCACGAGCCTGGCGGTCTCTTCGAGGTCCGCCGGTGAGGCGAGGGGGTAGTCGATCGTGGGAAGGTCATCGCACAGGTCGACGAGGGCCACATCTGCCCCCTCCCGGGCAAAGGCGATCGCGTGGCTTCGTCCCTGGCCTCGGGCGCCTCCGGTGACCAACGCGACCTGGCCATCGAGTCCTCCCACGCCCGCGAATCTAAGGGCGGTCACCAGCGGCCGGCGTCAGGGGTATGCCACTGACCGGAACCAGCTACCGCCGGCGGCACCAGCTAGCGCCGGCGGGCACCAACTCGCGCCGGCGGGCTCCGCTACCGCCGCGGCACCAACTACCGCCGGCGGCTCATGGACGGAAGGTCCCGCCAGTCGCTTTCCTGGAGCTCCACCCCGAACTTCCGGGCCGCCGCCTGGATCCGCTTCCACGCAGCGTCGCGCTGAGCATCGGTCACATCTTCGACCTGATTGAACCGCGCGACCGCGTTGCGGACGTGGGCGGCGTCGGTCAATGGCTCCTTGCGGAGATGGGGGAAGGCGAAATCCGAATCGGCCAGTTGGTTCTCGTCGTGAGTGCTCAGACCGGGTGCCTGCTTGGGGATCCTCTTACCCCTGGCCCTGGCGCTCTGAGCCTCGCGGGCCTTCTCGAGGTTCCTGCGAGCAGCCTGCTTTTGCCGTTCTGTTGCCATACGCGCGCGCTACCCCAGGCGGCTCGCCGCAAAACGGAGGGGGCGGGAACCGCGCGCTGGCGTCGGTTACGGTCCTTTCTCGCCGACTGTCACCGCTTTTATTGCAATTTGGTATCATATATGTATACAAATCGCGAAAAAATCCCGGGGGCGTCCGGACGCTCGACCTACCTCGCCGGCGCGGATCGGCGTACCGCCGGCGCGGATCGCCGGCGATCGATCGCCGTCGCCGGCGCCACCCGGTCAGGTGTCGTCGGCGAAGCGGGCGGGATCTACAGTCAAAAGGCCCGAGTTGACCACCGCCACGCTGACCGGGCGCCCGAGCTCACGCAGCCGGGCGCAGCCGTCCGCCCCAATCGCCGCGTAGGCCGGGGTGCTCAGGCGATCGGTTTCGTCCTCTACCCGCTGGCGCAGCGCCCGACCCGCCTCGGTGAACCCAACGCCCGACCCGTCCGCCGCTGCTTCGACCAGACCGCGGGATCGGAGTCGCTCCACGCCGGCGTCCCACGCCTCTTCGGGCCACGCACGGCTCAGGCGCAAGAACCTCACGTCCACCTCGCCGGCCGCGGCGTGGCTGACCAACGCCTCGACCGGATCGAGCTCGGCCTGAACCAGCGCCGCGATGTGGCCGTCTCCGCGGTACTCCCGCAGCAAAGTCTGAGCGTGCCAAAGGACAAGGTGAGGTTCCTCCGGCCACGGGAGGGAGGCGTGCGCGGCGAAGAGCGGCCTGCCCTGGATCATGGTGGATGCGGCCTCGGCAGCCCGGCGGGCGAGGCCGGCGGCCTCGCGCAACTCGGCGGAATCCACCAGCTCCTGTCCGAGCCCGCGCCGCAGCGCTGCGTCCGCCGCGTCGACCCTGGCCGCCAGGATTTCGGAGGGTGCAGCAAGATCCCACGCGGCCGGTATCGCCCGGCGGACGAGTTCGGGACTGAAGTTGTAGAAGGTGGATATCACGAGCTCGGCAGGCACTGCGCCCATCGCTGCGGCCCTCGACGCGAAGTAGCCGATCCGGTTGCCCTTCAAGCCAATTCTCTCGTAGCGCTCCGGCGCCACTGGGACGAAGTAGATCATTCCGTGTATGGGTTCAAGCGTTCGCCAGGTCTTCCGGGCGAGCGCGGGGTCCACTTCGATGGCGTCCATTTCCAGGACGTTAGCCACCGCAAAAGCCTCTGGCCGGGTGACACACCCGTGACACAACGACCATCCCCGCGGCCCGTAGAGTCAGCCCCCTGTTTCGCCGGCTCTTTTTCATCGGTTTGCTCTCCACCCTGGTGGTGATCGTCGCGCTCGCGATCGGAGTCGACATCGCCGCGCGGACTATCGCACAGGACCGGATCGCCAGCAGGGCCAAGGCGACCACCCACGCGCAGAGCGCCTCGGCCAGCATCAGCTCGTTCCCATTCCTCTGGGACGTCCTCGTGGACGGCAACGCCCGAAGCGTCGCAGTGCACGCGAAGGGGGTTCCCCTCGGACCGCTGACCGTCGATGGAGTCGATGTCAGCGTCCGCGACGTGCAAATCGACAAAGCGGAGCTCTTCAACCACCGCAAGGTGCGCGTGACAGCGATCTCTTCCGCGACCGCGGCCGTGACCATCTCCGCGTCGGACCTCACCGCTGCGACCAATGTCCCTGTCAGCATCTCGGGCAATACGATCACCGCCAGCGTCGCCGGCGTGCAGATACCGGTCACCGTTAGCGTGACCAACAGCCACGTGCTCGCTTTCAACGTGGTGGGCCGCAGAGTTGTGTCTTTCGACCTGGCAAGAACCCCGCTTTTGCCGGCATGCCCTATGCAGCTGACGACCGAGCAGTCCGTTCTGCATCTCTCCTGCACGATCGCCCCCGTGCCCGCATCGCTGATCGCGGCCCTCTCCTCAACGGGCTGAAAAATCCGGCCCACGGTGTTCCCTCGAACCGGCGGTAGCGTTCAGCGGCATATGGACGCCGTCGACCTACTCGAGCTGCCCCGCGACGAGCTCCTCGCCCGGGCCCGCGCCGTACGCGACTCATCTCACGGGACGAGGGTCACGTTCTCGCCGAAGGTATTCATTCCCTTGACGATGCTGTGCCGCGATCGTTGCGGGTACTGCACTTTCGCCAAGGCGCCGGCGCGCATCGAATCCCCGTATATGACTACGGAACAGGTGCTTGCGGTCGCCAGGCGCGGGGCCGAAGCCGGCTGCCACGAGGCTTTGTTCACACTCGGCGAGCGACCCGAGGACCGGTATCCGGTCGCCCGCGGGTGGCTCGAGGACAACGGTTACGGCTCGACCATCGACTACCTCGTCGCCATGTGCCGCCTCGTGCTCGACGAAACAGGGCTGCTGCCCCACGCCAACGCCGGCGCCCTTTTTCCAGAGGAGCTCGCTGCTCTACGCACAGTGACCGCCAGCCAGGGGATGATGGTCGAGTCGCTGCGTCCCGACCTCGACGCCCACCGGGGGTCGCCCGACAAAGAGCCCGAGCGCCGGCTCGCCACCCTCGACGCGGCGGGGGTCCTGCGGATCCCGTTCACGACCGGAATCCTCGTCGGTATCGGGGAGAACCGCCGCGACCGGGTGGCGGCACTCGAGGCGATCGCAGCCAGCCACGCCCGGCACGGCCACGTGCAGGAGGTAATCGTCCAGAACTTCCTGCCCAAGCCCGGCACCTCGATGCACCGGGAGCCGGCTTGCCCCCAGGACGATTTCCTCGAGGCGATCGCGCTGGCCCGCCTGATCCTGCCGCCCGAAGTTCATGTTCAAGCGCCGCCGAACCTTTCGGATGACTTCGGCGTCCTGCTCGACGCCGGCATCGACGACTGGGGCGGCGTCTCACCGGTCACCGCGGATCATGTGAACCCCGAACGGCCGTGGCCGGCCTTGGATCTGTTGCGCGAAGCCACCGAGTCACGCGGCTTGGTGCTGGCTCCCCGGCTCACGGTCTACCCGGAGTTCGCGCTGGACCCCTCAGTGTGGCTGGACGAGGCGATGCGGTTCGCTGTGCTCGACCGCAGCGACGCCGAAGGCTTGGGGCGCGACGACCCGGGGGCGGTTTTTCCGCAGAAGGTCGGCGAGTACAAGAACGTGGGCGACGGCGCCGAGGTCGTGCTCGTTGGCAGGCGCTCGACGCAGTGGTACTCGGGCGCGGAGGTGCAGCCGCCGACGCTGCTTCCCGGCGTCGCGCACGCGGGCGGGGCGATAGGCGAGGTTCTCACCGGCGTCGCGGCCGGCCAGGAGCCGGGCATCGACGAGCTGGTGACCCTCTTCTCGGCCAGAGGTTCCGAGGTCGCTGCGGTCGCGGAGCTCGCCGACGACCTGCGCCGCGAGGCGGTCGGCGACGTGGTCACGTGGGTGCGCAACCGCAACATCAATTACACGAACGTGTGCACCTTCAAGTGCCGGTTCTGCGGGTTCTCCAAGGGTCCCCTGTCGCTCAACCTCAGAGGAACGCCGTACTTGCTGACCCTCGACGACATCGCCCGCAGGACCGCGGAAGCCTGGGACTTGGGGGCGACCGAGGTGTGTCTGCAAGGAGGCATCCATCCCGACTTCGACGGGGACTACTACATCGAGGTGGCCAGGGCGGTAAAGGAAGCAGCTCCGTCGATCCACGTTCACGGCTTCACCGCGCTCGAGGTGACCGAGGGAGCGCGCCGGTTGGGCGAGCCGCTCGATCGTTACTTGCAACGACTGATGGACGCCGGCCTACGAACGCTTCCCGGCACCGCGGCAGAGATCCTCGATGACGAGGTAAGGGCGCTGCTCTGTCCCGACAAGATCACCACCGACGAGTGGCTCTACGCGCACCGCACGGCGCACTCGGTGGGGCTGCGGTCGAACATCACCATCATGTTCGGCTCGATCGAGAACCCGGTTCACTGGGCTCGCCACATCGTGCGCACCCGCGATCTTCAGAAGGAGACCGGAGGGTTCACCGAATTCGTCGGCCTTCCGTTCGTGCACATGGCCGCGCCGATCTACCTTCAGCGCAAGGCGCGGCGAGGCCCGACGTGGCGGGAGGTGGTCCTCATGCACGCGATCGCGAGGATCGCCTACCGAGGCCTGATCGACAACATCCAGGCCTCCTGGGTGAAGCTCGGTGCCGACGGCGCCCGTCAGCTGCTGATGGCGGGTGTCAACGACCTCGGCGGGACGTTGATGAACGAGAACATCTCACGGGCCGCCGGCGCGAGCCACGGGCAGGGGATGGACGAGGAAGGTTTTCGCGAGATCGTCGAGCCGCTCGGGCGCACCCTCGAGCAGCGCACGACCGTTTACGGACGGGTCGCCCCCGCCTAGCTCTCACCTCGGTAGGTCCCGGGACGGACTCGGCCGAAGATCATCTCCTGGTTCAAGATCGCGAGCAGCCTGCCCTGCCTGTCGTGCGCGGTGCCGGCGTACAGACCCCGGCCTCCCGAAGCTTTGAGAGGCCACATCCAGAGCAGAATCCAGTCGTCGGCGCGGCCGGGGTGGTGGAACCAGATGGCGTGATCGAGGCTTGGCCCTCCCCGCGGAAACCCGGCCAGCTCTCCGTCGGCGAAGCCCGAACCTACATCGGACAGGTAGGTCAGAGCGCACGCGTGCACAACCGGATCGTCGGGCAGCTGAACGCTCGACTTGGCCCACAAGCGGCCCGGCAACGGGTATTCGTCGGGCTCGAACGGCCGCAGCGGGGGGTAAGGCCGCACGTCGAACGCGGGCGCGAACATCGACAGCAGCCGACGCTCGGGCGGAAGCTCGCTGGGATCGGCCTGCGCCGGAAGCGGAGGTGCAAACTCTGCGCTGTCTTCAGGAGAGTGGAACGACGCCAGTGCGCTGAATATCACCTGCCCCTCCTGAACCGCGCTTACATGCCTGGCGGAAAAAGACCTCCCGTCTCTGTCGCGGTCCACCTTGAGGATTACCGGGTGCTGCCACTTGCCTGGGCGGAGGAAGTAGCCGTGCAAAGAGTGGGGCATCCGGCCTTCCGGAACCGTGAGGGAAGCCGCTCTGAGTGCCTGCGCGGCGACCTGTCCGCCAAAGAGGGCGGGCCGCGCGGGAGCGGTCTTCTCGTTGATCCCGCGGTACAGGTCGGCGTCGATCCGTTCGAGATCCAACAGCACGTTCAAGTCGTCCGCGACACGCAGTTCGGTCATTGGGCAGAAGGAAAACGAGGGGCCCTGCGCTCCTTCAACGCCGCGACCCCCTCGATCACGTCGGGGCCCATGAAGGTGAGCATCTCATACGCAGCTGATTGCTCGAAAATGGGGGCGGCCTGCTTCACCCAGTTGTTCAGGCTCTTCTTGGTAAATCGCAGGGCGAGCTGTGATCCTTCTGCAAGTGTCAACGCCACGCCCATGGCTTTGTCCATGACCTGATCGCGCGGGACCGACATGCTGACCATTCCGATCCGTTCTGCTTCCGCGCCCGTCAGCATCTCGCCGGTCAGGAGGTAGTAACGAGCTTTGGCCATCCCGACCAGGAGCGGCCAGATGATCGCGGCATGGTCGCCGGCGGCGACACCCAGCTTCACGTGGCCGTCGCCCAGAACTGCATCCTCTGCACATATCGAGATGTCGGCGGTGAGGGCTATCACCAGGCCGGCGCCCACGGCCGCTCCGTTGATGGCCGAGACGATCGGCTTGGAGCAGTTCAGAACGTTGTAGACCATGTCGGCCATCTCGGTGA
>CAZCCS010000004.1:0-26361 GCA_964497005.1 uncultured Acidimicrobiaceae bacterium
GGCGGGTCGGCCGGGGCGGGCGGGTCCGCCGGGGCCGGGTGGGCGGGCGGGTCGGGTGAGGGCGGGCGGCGTCGGCCGGGTCCCCAACATCCCCTCTTTTCACACGACTCCCACTGGCGTACTCTCGTGGCGCGGAGAAGGGTGGTAAGACACGTGCAACCTAAGCCACAGGCGCCGAAGGGCGAGACAAAGCCCTCCTATCTCACCGTCGCCGAGGTAGCCGGCCAGCTGAGGGTGTCGAACATGACCGTTTACCGGCTGGTGCAGTCAGGTGAGCTGGCGGCGGTGAGGGTCGGTCGTTCGTACCGGATCCGGGAGGACGACGTGGACCGCTTCCTCGCCGCCCGGTACACCCAGGCCGGCTGACCCCGCCTCAAGCCACCCGCCGGCGGGACGTCCACCGCCGCCCGATCGTATTTCTCAGCGACTACGGGCTCGACGACGAGTTCGTCGGGATCGTCCACCGGGTCATCGAGTCCGCCGCGCCCGGCGTACCGGTAATCGACCTCACCCACCAGATCCACCCCCACGACGTCAGGGCCGGAGCCCTCACCCTCTGGCGGACGGCCCCGTGGCTCCGCGACACCGTCGTGCTCGCGGTCGTCGACCCGGGCGTCGGCACTCCTCGCCGCCCGGTAGCGATCGAGGTGGCCGGCGCCCGAACAGTGCTCGTCGGACCCGACAACGGTCTCCTCCTCCCCTCCGCCCACGCCCTCGGTAGGCCGACCGCAGCCGTGCGGCTCCGCCCCCTCGACGCCGCGCCGGACGCTCCGGTCGGGTTGGGGGCGACCTTCGACGGCCGGGACCTTTTTTCCCCGGTCGCTGCTCGGATAGCCGCCGCCGAGTGGACCGTCCACGACGCCGGCGACCCGATCGACCCCGGCACCCTCCTCGGAGAGCCCGTGCCCACGCCGGCGCCCGACGAGCGCGGGCTGCGCTGCGAGGTGCTGTGGGTGGACCGGTTCGGCAACGCCCAGCTCAACGCCCGGCCGGCCGACGCCGCCAGCTTCGGTGAACGGGTCAGCGTGTTCATCGGGGACGATCCCGCTCCCTGGAGAGCCCGCAACGTCCGGGCCTTCGGCGAGCTCGAACCCGGAGAGCTGGGGCTGGTTGTCGACTCGTATGGCCTGCTCGCACTGGCGTTCAACGGGACGCCGGCGGCGTCGCGGTTGGAGATCAGCGAGGGCGGACCTGTGCGAATCGCTCCCGCCGACGACGATTGAGTTCCCCGCCGGTACGATTCCTCCATGGCCTCCGTGAGGCGGATCCCCCAGGCGACTGTCGCCCGGCTGCCCCTCTACCTGCGGGCGCTGGAGGAGTTCGCCGTCGAGCGGGCCTCGACGATCTCATCCGAAGCTCTCGCCGCCCGCGCCGGCGTCAACGCCGCGAAAGTGCGCAAGGACCTGTCGTACCTCGGCTCTTACGGCACCCGAGGGGTGGGCTACGACGTCGCCTACCTGGTACACGAGATCAACCGCCAGCTCGGCCTCGGCGAGGCGAGGCGGGTGGCGATCATCGGCGCCGGCCGGCTCGGCCAGGCCCTCGGCGGCTACGGCGGGCTGCCGGCGAGAGGCTTCCGTGTGGTCGCCGCTTTCGACAACGACACCGAAAAGATCGACATGCCTCTCGGCTCCGTCAGGGTCAGCCGGGTGTCGCAGATGGCGGAGGTCATCTCCGGAGAAAGAGTGGCCATCGCGATCGTCACGACCCCTGCCTCGGCGGCCCAGACCGTGGTCGACACAGCGATTGGCGCCGGCGTGAAGTCGATCCTCAATTTCGCTCCCACGACGGTGTCTGTACCGGCGGGGGTGGCGTTGCGGCAGGTCGACCTGGGAATCGAGCTCCAGATCCTCAGCTTCTACCAGGAGCACGAAGCGGCCTCGGCGGTCTCCGGAGCGGTCGCAGCCGGCGAACTCCCCGGAACCCTTCCCGGGGCGGCCGCCTCGATCGCTGGTTGAGGCCGATGGCCCTACCCGACGCTCTTTACCCGGTGAACCTGGTCCTCGAGGGGCGGCGCTGTGTGGTTGTCGGAGGGGGAGCTGTGGCCGCCCGGAAGGTGGAGGGCCTGGTGGCAGCCGGGGCCGACGTCGTCGTCATCTCGCCTTCCGTGGATGAGTCGATCCGCTCCAGGCGGGACGTTTCCGTCATCGGGCGCCGCTACCGCACTGGAGATCTCGATGGCGCGTGGCTGGCGATAGCGGCTACCGACGACCGGGCGGTCAACCGGCAGGTTCACGACGACGGCGAGGCCGCCCGGGTTTGGGTGAATGCCGCCGACGACCCACCGGCGTGCTCGTTCACCCTGCCGGCGGTTCTTCGTCGCGGGCCGGTGCAGGTGGCGGTCTCGACATCGGGTCACAGCCCGGCCCTGGCAGCGTGGATCCGCGGCCAGATCGCCGACCTGCTCGGACCTGAGGTCGCCCTCCTCGCCGAGTGGCTGTCCGAGGCGCGGGAGGAGATGAAAGCCTCCGGACGCTCGACGGAAGATGTCGACTGGCGGACGGCGTTGGATTCAGACATGCTCGAACTGATCCGGTCGGGCCAGACGGCCCTCGCACGGGAGCGCCTGCAGGCTTGTCTGTCGTCGCAGTAGGTCTCAACCAAAGAACTGTTCCGTTGTCGGTGCTCGAGCCGATGACGGTTCCGGCCGCGCTCCTTCCCAAGGCGCTCCACGACCTGGCCGGCAAGGACAACCTCATCGAGGTGGTCGTGCTCTCCACCTGCCTGCGGACAGAGGTGTACGCGGTGGTCTCGCGTTTCCACCCGGCGATGTCCGACATCCGCGAATTCCTGTCGACGTGGAGCGGCCTGCCGCCCGAGGAGTTCGCCGGCCATCTCTACGAGTACTACGACGAACGTGCCGCCCACCATCTCTTCGCCGTCGCCGCGGGACTCGACTCGGCAGTGCTCGGCGAAGGAGAGGTCCTCGGGCAGGTCGGAGCCGCCTGGGAAGCCGCCAGAGACGAGGGCACCGCCGGCCCGGTCCTGTCGATCCTGTTCCGCCACGCGGTTGAGACGGGCAAGCGGGTGCGGTCGGAGACGGCCATCGCCCGCGGTACCACGTCGCTCTCCCAGGCCGCGGTGGCGCTGGCGGCCGAGGAGCTGGGGACGTTGTCCGGCGTCACCACCCTGGTGGTCGGAGCCGGCGAGATGGGCGAGGCGATGGCCCAGGCCCTGGCGGGCGCGCTCGACGAGGATGGGCAACTGCTGGTCGCCAACCGGACCTGGAGCAAGGCCACCGAACTCGCCGCCCGCTGCGGCGGCCGGGCGATCGAGTGGACCGGCCTCAGGCAGGCCATCGTCCAGGCCGACGTGGTCCTCGCATCAACCGGGTCACCCGAATTCCTGCTGGTCGCCGAAGACGTCGAGCCGTTGCTTTCCGCCCGCTCGGGCAGGCCGCTCCTGATCGTCGACATAGCCGTGCCAAGAGACGTCGATCCGGCGGTGGGCGAGCTGAGTGGCGTGACCCTGTTCGACATGGAGGACCTGGCCGCGTTCGCCACCAGGGCGATGGAGGGGCGCCGGGCGGAGATCCCCCGGGCGCAGTCGATCGTCGAGGACGAGGTCGAGAGATACCTCGACATGTCGTCCCAGCGTCGAGCGGCGCCGGTGGTGGCGGCTCTTCACGAACGAGCAGAGGACATCCGGTCGGCCGAGCTGGAGCGATTCGCCCGGCGTCTGGCGGGCTTGTCGCCCTCCCAGCAGCAGGCGGTGGAGGCCCTCACCCGTGGAATCGTGGCCAAACTCCTTCACGACCCGACGGTGGCGGTGAAGGCCGCAGCCGGCAGCCCGGCCGGCGAGCAGATCGCCCAGACGCTGCGCCGGCTTTTCGGCTTGTAGTTGCCTGTCCTGCGCATAGCGACCCGCGGAAGCGCTCTCGCGCGCTGGCAGGCCGACGAGGTCGCCCGGCTGATGCGAGCAGCCGACCCGGACGTGCACATCGAGCTGGTGATCGTCGAGACCGCCGGCGACCGGCGATTGGACCTGCCGATCTCGGAGCTCGGAGGCCAGGGCGTGTTCATCAAGGAGGTCCAAGCCGCCGTCCTCGACGGACGCGCGGATGTGGCCGTCCATTCCGCCAAGGACCTTCCTTCCTCCGCTTCGACACCTGGGCTGCACATCGGCGCGTTCCTGGAAAGAGCGGATCCGAGAGATGCCCTTGTGGGCTCGACGTTCGGCGCGCTGTCATCAGGGGCGACCGTGGCGACGGGATCCGTCCGCCGGCGGGCTCAGCTGGCTTGGCTCAGGCCTGACCTCACCTTTGCGGATCTGCGCGGCAACATCCCCACTCGGCTCCAGCGGGTGCCGCCGGGAGGAGCCGTGGTCGTGGCCGCCGCCGCGCTGGCCCGCCTGTCACTGTCCGATCGCGCCGATGAGGTACTCGACGTTTCAGTGATTCTGCCGCAGGTCGGGCAGGCGGCGATCGCGGTCGAATGCCGTGAGGACGAGGCCGGGATGAATGACTTGCTCGGCGCGCTCGATCACCAGCGGACCCGCGTGGCGGTCGAATGCGAGCGGAGTTTCCTGGCCAGGCTGGGAGGCGGATGTGACCTTCCCGTCGGCGCGTACGCTCGCGCCGGTGAGGACACGGTCAGGGTCGAGGGCATGCTCGCCACCGCTGACGGGCGGGTGATGCTCAAGGCCCGAGCCGAGGGGCGGGCGACGTCGGCCGCGCAGCTCGGCGGCCAGCTCGCCGAGGATCTGCTCGCCAGCGGCGGGGTCGAGCTCCTCGCCGGGTGAGGCGACCATGACCGTCTATCTGGTGGGTGCCGGTCCCGGCGACCCCGGCCTGCTGACCATGCGGGGCGCCGAGCTGCTCCGCCGGGCTGACGTCGTCGTGCATGACCGGCTCGCCGACCGGGGCCTCCTCGACCTGGCCCCTGCTCAGGCGAGGCGCATCGACGTGGGAAAGACCCCTGGGGGACCCATACACCAAGACGAGATCAACGCCCTGCTGGTCGAGGAAGGCCTGGCCGGCCGCACCGTCGTCAGGCTGAAGGGCGGAGATCCGTTCGTGTTCGGTCGCGGAGGGGAGGAGGCGCTGGCGTTGCAGGCAGCCGGCGTTGCCTTCGAGGTAGTCCCGGGCATCACTTCTGCGGTCGCCACGCCGGCCTACGCGGGCGTGCCGGTGACACACCGCGGGCTGTCCACCTCGTTCACCGTCGTCACCGGGCACAGCCGTCACGCAGTCGATCAGGAGACCAACTGGGAGGCTCTCGCTCAATCCGGCGGGACGATCATCGTCCTCATGGGGGTGGCCCACCGGGCCGAAATCTCCAAACGGCTCATTGACGGCGGACTCTCCCCGGAGACGCCGGTGATGGCGGTTCATTGGGGGACGCGGCCCGAACAGCGCTCGATGCGGGTCCGGCTCGACGAGCTCGCCGATGCCGCCCTCGAGCCCCCGGTGACGATGGTGATCGGCGCGGTCGCGGGGCTGGACCTGAGCTGGTACGAGGCGTTGCCCCTGTTCGGGAAACGGGTGGTGGTCACCAGAGCGAGGGCGCAGGCGTCGGGGCTGGCCGCGCGGCTGCGCGACCTCGGGGCCCGCCCGATCGAGGTGCCCGCGATCCGGGTCGATCCGCCCGCCGACCGAGGCGCCGGCCTGGCCCGCGCCGCGACCGCTGTTGTGGACGGTGCCTACGGGTGGGTCGTCTTCACCTCCGCGAATGCTGTGGAAGCGCTGATGGAGAGGATTCCCGACTCGCGCTCTCTCGGATCGACTTGTGTCGCAGCGGTTGGACCCGCCACCGCAGAGGCGTTGTCGCGATACCGGATAGTCCCCGATCTGCTCCCGGACCTCCAGCACGCCGAGGGTCTTCTCGAGGCCTTCCCGGATCCGCCCGCGCCGTCGGGTTCGGTAGTCCTCTTCCCCAGAGCGGCTGAGGGCCGGGACGTCCTCGTCGCCGGCCTCGAGCTGGCCGGCTGGCAGGTCGATCTGGTCGAGGCATACCAGACGGTCAGGGAAGAAGTCGACGAGTCGCTTTCGAACGACATCGCCTCGGCCGACGCCGTCTGCTTCGCGTCGTCGTCCAGTGTTACCGGGTTCGTGCAGGCATACGGCCTGTCAGCGGTGCCCCCAGTCGTCGTCTGCATCGGACCGGCGACGGCCGAGACCGCTCAGCGAGCCGGCCTACGCGTCGATGCGGTCGCCAACCCTCACACGATCGATGGCTTGACCGAAGCGCTGCTTCGCTCCCTTACTTGACAGTCCATCCTCCGTCGATGACGATCGTCTGCCCGGTCACGTACCTTCCCGCGTCGCTGGCGAGCCAAAGAACGGCGCCGCCAAAGTCCTCAACCGATCCGTGGTAGGGCAGCGGAGTGTTGCGACGCAACCAGGCCTCTCCTCGTTCCGAGTCGTAGAGCGGTTCGGTTATCTCGCTCCGGAAGTAGCCGGGGGCGACGGTGTTGACTCTTATGGAATTGGCGGCCCATTGCGCGGCGAGATCTTTGGTCAAACCCGAAAGTCCGAGCTTGCTAGCTGCGTAAGAGGCCTGAGGAATCGCCGGAACCCCGACGTGGCCGCTGATCGAGGAGACGTTGACGATCGACCCTCGGCCGAGGGCAGCCATGTGCGGGAACACCTCCTGGCTCAGACGGAAGGGTGCAACGAGGTTCAGGTCCAACGTCTTCCGTATTGCGTCGACCGGCTCGCGCTCGGCGCGGTCCTCCGAGAAGATGGCTCCTGCCGCGTTAACCAAGATCTCCGGCGGGCCGATTCCCTCCACAACTTCGGAAACCAAGCCGGCGATGTCGTCCAGGCTCAGAAGATCGCAACCAACGGGCAAGCCGTCGATCTCCTTGGCCAACTCGACCAACCGGTCGTGACGTCGGGCGGCGACCGCTACCCGAGCCCCCGCGCCGGCGAGCACCCGCGCTAGATGTTCGCCGAGACCCGACGATGCCCCGGTGACTATGGCGACCCGGTCATGAAGGTCGAACATGCGGAACACGTCCGCGGATTCCGGGACCATCTCGACATCCTCCCCTAGTCGATTGATTTTGGGCAAGATTCGACCTAACCGAGCAACCAGAAGTAGGAGAGCCTCGATGAGCAAGACCTCCGACGGACCGTCGCCAATCATCTCCTCGTTCGACCTTGAACGGACCGGCGACTCAACGTTCCGGGGATCGTCGGTCGGCGACGAGCGACGCCCGGTGGTGTTCGGAGGCCAGCTCATGGGACAGATGATCGTGGCGGCTTCCCGGTGGGATCCCGCAAAGGCGGTCAAGTCCTTGCATCTCATCTTCGCCAGGGCCGGCACGGTGGAGCTTCCCGTCGATATCGCGCTGCACCCGGTGCATTCGGGCCGCGCGTTCGCGAGCACCAGCGCGACGGCGTCCCAGGGGGAAAGGGTGCTGAGCGAAGGCCTGTTGCTGCTCGACAGCGGAGAGGAGGACGTGATCCGGCATCAGGTCCCACTCCCTCCCGACCTGTCCCCGCAGGACGCCCCGACCGTTGGCGAGCACGAACCGGGCGTCGAGCTGCGGTTGGTCGACGGGGTGGACCTTATGACCACCGCAGCCACCGGCCCGGCCGAGGTCAACGTGTGGGTCCGATTCGCTGACGTTCCGAACGAGGTGGCAGTCCACCAGGCGCTTCTTTCCTGGTACACCGACGGGTTCCTGATTGCAGCCGCCATGCGACCCCACGAGGGGATCGGCCAGGAGCAGGCACACAAGAGCCTCTCGACCGGGGTGATCGCCCACAACCTGACGTTCCACGAGCCGTTCAGGGCGGACGACTGGATGCTCATCGCCAACCGCAGCCTGTACGCGGGGCGAGGCCGCACTTATGGAGAAGGGCACGTTTTCAGCGAGGACGGAAGGCTCATCGCCTCGTTCGCCCAGGAAAGCATGATCCGCAACTTCCGCAACGACCCTCGTCCCGACGCGGTCACGTCCAACCCGATGTAGGGGCGCGTCCACCGCGATGTAGTAGTAGCTTCCTGAGCAATCCAATGAAGTCGATAGGACACTGGGTAGGGGGCCGGCCTGTACCGGGGGACTCCGGGCGGGTGGCTCCGGTCTTCGATCCCGCACGAGGCGAGCAGACGGCAGCGGTGGCGCTGGCGAACACCGCCGAGATAGATGACGCAGTCAAGAGCGCGCTCGGGGCTGCCAACGACTGGGGCAACTCGTCTCTTGGTACGCGGGCAAACCTGATGTTCCGGTTGCGCGACCTGATCGACTCGCATCGCGACGATCTGGCCGCCGCGGTAACAAGCGAGCACGGGAAGGTCCTCTCCGACGCCCGCGGAGAGGTGGCCCGAGGACTCGAGTGCGTCGACTTCGCGTGCGGTGTGCCCCATCTTCTCAAAGGGTCCTATAGCCCGGAGGTCTCCACCGGAATCGACGTGCACACGATGCTGGAGCCGCTCGGGGTGGTAGCGGGAATCACACCGTTCAATTTTCCGGTGATGGTGCCGCTGTGGATGATCTCCAACGCCATCGCGTGCGGAAACGCCTTCGTGCTTAAGCCCTCGGAACGGGATCCATCAGCTTCGCTGATGCTGGCTGAGTTAGTCCGCGACGCCGGGTTTCCCGATGGGGTATTGAACGTCGTCCAAGGCGACGCCGAGGCCGTCGACGCCTTGCTCGCTCACCGGGATATCGACGCGATCTCCTTCGTAGGCAGTACACCCGTCGCCCGGCACGTCTACGAGACGGGCACCCGCAACGGCAAGCGGGTGCAGGCTCTCGGCGGGGCCAAGAACCACATGGTGGTGCTTCCCGACGCCGATGTCCCCGCCGCCGCGGACGCCGCGATCTCGGCCGCCTACGGTTCCGCAGGCGAGCGTTGCATGGCGATTTCAGTAGTGGTGGCTGTCGGCGCGGTCGGCGACAGGCTGGTAGAAGCGATCGCGGATCGGATCCCCGAGGTGGTGATCGGGCGTGGCGACGACCCAGCTTCGATGATGGGTCCGCTCATCACCCGCGAGCATCGCGACCGCGTCCGGTCTTACGTCCAAGGGGCGACCGCTGAAGGAGCCGAGGTCGTCGTCGACGGAACGGACGACGGAATGAACCAATGGCCGGGGGGTGGGTTCTTCCTCGGCTGCTCCCTGCTCGACCGGGTCACCCCGGGCATGAGGGCCTACGACGATGAGATCTTCGGGCCGGTGCTCAGCGTCGTGCGCGTCCCGAGCTTCCGTGAGGCTGTGGCGCTGGTCAACGCCAACCCCTACGGCAACGGAGTGGCGGTCTTCACTCGCGACGGCGGAGCGGCACGCGACTTCCAGCGCGAGGTGAAGGTCGGCATGGTCGGGGTCAACGTGCCGATCCCCGTGCCGGTCGGATCCCATTCGTTCGGCGGTTGGAAATCCTCGCTTTTCGGCGGGGCGCCGATCTACGGCCCAGAAGGCATTCGCTTCTACACCCGGCCGAAGGTGGTCACCTCGCGTTGGCCGGCGAGCGAGACGAGTGTCGTGGACCTCGGCTTTCCGTCACACAGTTAGAAGGCACACAGGTAGACGGCACACAGTTAGAAGCCGCACAACGAGGAGCTGTCTTATCTCGGCAGGGCGGCGGGGGGTAGGTCGTGCAGCACGCTCACCTTCGTGTCGTCGAAGCTCACCAGACCGCGTATCGGCTCCGACTCGGGCAGGGGGTCCTCGTACGACCATGCCGCGTTCTCGACGACGGTCGTTCCGACGACCGCATTCCAGTAGGACGCGAAGCCCTTGTACGGGCAGTACGTGGTCGTCGCCGGGTTGGGAACCAGAAAGTCGCCCAACACTCGTTCGCGACTGACGTAGAGGCGCGGCTCGAGGGCCGTCTCGTACAAGGCGAGCGTGTCGCTGGTGTCGACGATGACGCTACCTTCAACCTCGACGCGGAGCTTTCGGGTGGTGCGGACGCAATCGACCCGGTGGTAGGGGTTGCGGGGGTGCATGAACACCCGCTCCTCCTCTTCATACCAGTCGGTCGCCGAGTCCCAAGGGATGGTCACATAGCCTTCCGCCTCCGGCAACGGCGTTGAGACGGTCGCCCGCACGTCTCCTGACGGAAAGGCGTACTCGGGCGCGTGCCCCGGGCGATGTACGAGCAGCACTGCTTCACTGTCTGCTACCACCCGTCCGCCATCGACGGCACGCACCCGCCGGCGATGCGGTTCCAGGTATACGGCTGTCCCGGTGATGGGAGGCACCAACCTGCCCGCGGGGTTTCGGCTCAAGGGCCCCCGGCCGGAGGTGAGGCTCAAAGAAGCGCGCTCTCAGGAACGTCGGCGACCGTGTTCGCAAAGTTCCGCACCATGGCATCGACGGTGAAGGACGCGATCAGCCGACCGTCTTGGTCGTGCACCCGGCATTCCGAGTGGGTCATGCCATCGCCGGCGAAGGTCGACAGGTGGTGGTAGAGCATCCATCGGTCAGCCCGCACATCCCCGTGAAACGAAATTCCGATGGCATTCACCGCGGTCGACAAGCTGCGATGTGCCTGGTCCTGGCCCAGCCCCGGATGGGGCCGGAGCGCTGCCGCGATCGACATGTGCCCGGTGAACTGGGCGAGCAGCGCCGAGTGCAAGCACGGGTCGTCTGGAACCGCCCGAAATCGCACCCACGCGTCGATCACCGGCGGACCCACGGGTGCCTCGGGATCGCCTCCGTACGCGCCGCCCACCACCCGGATGTCACGCCCGGTGACTCCCATGTCGAGCGGCTGGCACTCTGACGGGTCCGGCACATCCGGCGGGGCCGCCTCGTGGCGGACGACGTCGCTCGCCGGCAGCGCAAGCAGCAGTGTGCCAGACGCGCGCAGCTTTCCGGTCTGGCCGACATCGACCCGCAGAGCGCTAAAGGTCCTCCCGGCGCTCAATTCGGTCACATCGAAAGCAAGGGGGATCGCGTCGTCGGCCACCCGTAGGAAGATCATGTGGGCGGAAACGACTCGTCGGCCCGGTGCGTGTTTCGCCGCGGCCATGATCGCTTGGGCGAGGATCTGGCTGCCCTCGACGACCGACCGTTCGGCGGTGCCGCGGGTCACGCTGATGTACCGGCGGCCTCCGTCCGGCCTCACGTCCAGCATCTCTATGAGATCGGACGCGTCCCCCCAGACGGGACCCGACGCATTTAGGGGTTCGGAGGCCGGGGGTATCGGGACTCCTAGCGGCCGACGACTGCCTTGCTCCGCTTGACCCGGAGCTTCGCAGTGATCACAGCTTGCCGGTCAGGAACTGCGCGACCGGAGTGGCTGCAGGATATGACCCGGTGATACCCGAGCTGATGTACCCGGCGTCGCTGATAAGGGTGATGCCGCTGAGAGCGACGGCTGCGTCGCTGCAGAGAAACACCAGAGGGTAAGCCTGGTCCAACGGAGCGGATGGCTCTATCCCGACGTCCCCCCTGTAGTCGGCCCCGAAACCCAACCACAGCTCCTTGTTGGCCTGGGCGAGGGGGGTGTCGGTCGGGCCTGGGCAGATGGCGTTGATGCGGATTCCGCGTTGAAGCAGCGGGTAGGCCTGGCGGGCGACGTAGGCGCAGATCGCCTGCTTACTCCACATGTAGTCGGCGTGCCCGTGATCCTCGATCCATCGAGCCGCGGAGTCGAAATCCGGGGTGTCGAGGTAGTCGGTGAGCTCCGCGAGGCTGGCCTCCCAACCCAACCCCGCCGCGGATGAGATGAAACCGATCGCAGACCCTTTCGGCATCGCACCAGAAGCCAGCAGGCGATCGATCATGTGGCGGTGGCCGATGAAGTTGATCTTCTCGATCCCGGGAGTTCCGTCAGCGACGCCCGCGCAAGAGAAAAGGGCGTGGACTGGGCCTCCGCACTCGTCCACCGCGGCGTCGATCGAGTCGGCGTCGGCGAGGTTCACCCGGATGAACTTCGCCCCAGTTAGGGAGCTGTCTGCGATGTCCATGACGACCACTTCGGCTCCGGCGTCCAGGACCAGCTCGGCTACGGCTGCGCCCATCCCGGTTGCTCCGCCCACCACGAGGGCACGCTTGCCCGTATAGCGGAACGCGTCGAACAGTGTCATTTGGCCTCCTTGTTGAGGCGGATGGTCGTCAAGCTACGACCCCGCGGACTTTCAGGTTCATGATCGTGTCCACATCGATCCCCACCTCGGTGAGGATCTCGTCGCCGTGTTCGTTGAACTCCGGCGCCCTTCTGGGGGCAGCGGGCTCCCCACCGAACTGCACGGGCGGAGCCACCAGCTGGAAGGGAACCCCCGTGGCCGTCTCACATTTCTGAACGTAGCCGTTCGCGACTGTCTGGGGATCGAAGGCTGCTTCCAAGGTGTTCTGCACCACCGCCCACTGGCCCACGAAGTCGGCGAGCTTGTCTCGCCACTCATCGAGTGTGTGTTCAGCGAACGCTCCCGTCAGGATCGTCACTGCTTCGGCACCGTTGGCGAGGAGAGAGGCATGGTCAGCGAAGCGAGGGTCGGTCGCCAGTTCGGGACGGTCGATCGCGTCGCACATGGGCGCCCAGTACTTGCCCGCCTGAAGGCAGGTGAAGGCGAGCCACCTATCGTCTTTGGTGCGGTAGTTGGCGGTGAGCGGGTTCCTGCGGGCGGCGTTCGCCGGACGGGCGCCGGCCGGGTTGTTGGTGAGGAGCGACAGAGAGATGCCTTGACCCTGTGCCCACAGGCCCGACGCCATCAGCGAGACATCTACCGACGTCGCCTCCCCGGTGCGCTCCCGGTGGAACAAGGCACCCATGATTCCCCCGGCGATGGTCATAGCGCCTATGGAGTCGCCGAAGCCCGGACCCGGCGGCGCCGGCACGTGTTGGTCGCCGGGCCTCATGACCCCCATCGCCACACCGGTTCTGCACCAAAACGCCAGAGAGTCGTATGAGCCCTTGTCGGAGTCAGGACCTCGCTCACCCTGGCCGGTACCGGCCACATAGATGATGCTCGGATTGTGCTTCCTGACGTCATCAGGAGTGATCTTCAGTTTGGAGCGGACGCGGGCCAGCTTGTTGGTGAGGAAGACGTCAGATGTGGCGACCAACCTGTAGAGGATGTCCCTTCCCTCATCGCTCGTGAGGTCAAGGCCCAGGCTTCGCTTGCCTCTATTGGAGTGCTCGAACAGAGGGTGCACATCCGCGGGAAGGTCGGTAACCCCCGTGGAAGCCAGTCCGCGCATGGCATCGCCGCGCTCCACGTGCTCGATCTTTATGACGTCCGCTCCCCAGTCGGATAGCAGCGCGGACGCCGCCGGCACAAAGGTTTGCTCCGCGACCTCCAGGATGCGAACTCCTTGCATCACCGCTGCCACTTTGTTCCCCTCCAGTCCTCTCGCAGTGCGTCGTTCGTGTCCCGGTCGAAGGTCCCGCTTCGGTTACTCCTGCCGGCTCGGGCCGGATGGGCTGCGGGGCACCTCGCGGAAAGGCGCATCACGGTCCGGTGTCCGCTCCCGGGGCATGCCGAGGACCCGCTCGCTGATGACGTTCCGGGCCATCTCGGTCGTTCCGCCACCGATGCACGTGGCCTGCCGCATCAAGAACTCGACTCCTGACCCGGCCACCGCGCCGTCATCCTCGCTCCACGCCGCGCCGGCCGCCCCGGCTATCTCGAAAGCGATGCTTCGCGCACGAGCGGAGGACACCCCCGCGAACAAGCGGCCGATCGCGGCTGCCTGGTCTGGCATTCGCCCCGACCTGACGCCGGCAGCGACCCTTTGTTGCAGCCGGGTCCCGACCAACTCGAGGACGCGGGATTCTCCGACGAGGTCGCGCACCAGCGGCTCGGCGAGGCGGCCGGCGTCGCGGGCTATCGACAATGCCGACGGAAGGCCACCTGCGTGGCCGGCATCGGGCGGCCGGGTGACCAGCGAGGAGTTGTAGAGCATCCGCTCGTGGAACATCCACCGGACCCCTACCGTCCACCCCTGGTCCACTTCGCCCACGCGGTCGCTGTCGGGGACCCTGACATCGGTGAGGAACTCCTGGCAGAACTCCGTGTCACCGTTGAGCATCTCGATCCTGTGGATCTCTATGCCGGGTTGGTGGAGCGGAAATATGAAAACGCTCAGCCCGCGGTGCTTGGGGACGTCCCAGTTGGTTCGTGCGAGGCACAGGCCCCAGTCCGACCACCAGGCTCCGGTCGTCCATATCTTCGAGCCGTTGATCACCCATTCATCGCCATCGCGAACGGCGGTGGTGAGAGCGCCGGCTACGTCGGACCCCCCGCTCGGCTCGGAGAGGAGCTGCATCCAGAGTTCCTCGCCCTTGAGAATTGCGGGAATGTGGAGGCGCTTCTGCTCTTCGGTTCCGAACTCGAGCAACACCTCTGCGCACGGGGAGAACGTGGGGACCTGTATGCGGGAAGGAAACTCGTAGCCCGACAGCTCCTCGCTGAAAGCTTGCTGGTGAGCCCGGCTGAGGCCCTGGCCGCCGTACTCCTTCGGCACGCAGATTCCCGCGAAGCCGGCGTCGAACAGCATGCGCTGGACCTCTCGCTCCCGGGCGATGGCGGCCAGCTCCTCCCGCTCGTCCTGTGAGCCGCGCATGCCGAGTCCGAGCCGTTTGTCCCTGGGCCCGAGGTTCCCTTCGATCCATTCGCGAGCCCGCCGGCGAAAGGCGACGACGTCTTCCATTTCGTCAACGCTCACGAGGATGGCTCCCCCGTCTCCAGGATGTCGGGCATCTCGACGACGTCGGGCCTCTCGACCATGCCGGCAGTCTCGACGATGTCGGCGACCCGAAGCCGATGCTCGGCGGGAGTTCCGAACAGCATCCGGTTCAAGGTCAGCCTTCGAAGGAAGAGGTGAAGGTCGTGCTCGAAGGTGACGCCGATTCCCCCGTGTATCTGCACGCAATCGTGCAGAAGCTCGGCACCGTAATGGCCGACGAACGCCTTGGCCGCGCTTGCAAGCTCAGCCCCATCTCCCGACGCTGATTCCACCGCGTCCGCCGCCGCATCAACGATCGCGTGAGCTCCTTCGAGCCAGGACTTCATATCCGCGAAGCGGTGCTTCAGCGCTTGGTAGGAGGCGAGTGGCCGGCCGAACGAGTACCTGTCGAAGGCCCATTCGACAGTCGTGTCGAAGCCGCGTTCCATGGCTCCGACCGACTCGGCGCACTGGATCACGAGGGCATGGTGCAACAGCCGTTCGACTTGCGCGTTGGCACCACCCGGTTCGCCGATGGCCGCGCTCATCGGAAGGCGAACACCCTCGAAATCGACGGAGTAGAACCGCCGGGTGAGATCGACCGATTCCATCGCCTTGATCGAGACCCCCGCAGCGCCGGTGGGTACGAGCACCTGGGTCAGGCCGGAGCCGGTCCGGCCCGTAACGAGCAGCTGGGTTGCTTGCGCGGCCGACTCGACCGGGCGCTTCGATCCGGTGACGACCAGTCCGCCGCCTTCGACCCGGATTTCGAGCTCGACGTCACCGATGCGCCGGCCGGGTTGCTCCTCGAAGCACCACGAGGCGATGTCCGTTCCGTCGAGCAGACCCGCAAGAAGATCGGCGTGGCGTAGCGCGTCGGTCCAGCTGATGGCTGCGGCGACGAGGTTGCTTGGAAGAAGCGGCCCCGGGGCGGCGTTGCGGCCGAACTCATGGGCTATGAGCGTCAGGTCGATCAACCCGCGGCCACTCACCGACCCACCTCCTGCCTCCTCGCTGACGAGGAAGGAGGTCCAACCGAGTTCGGCGCCCCGGCGCCAATAGCTCCGGTCGAAGCCGTCGGGATTGTCACGCAGCTTGCGCACGTCACTGACGGGCGCTTCGTTGGAGAGGAATTTCGACGTGGTCTCCCGCAGGAATTCCTGTTCCGCGCTGAGGTCTAGACGCACCGCGGGGAAGCGTAACCAATATTGACGTCGCTTCGAAGTCGAGTACGGTCGTCTGGGACGCCAACGCGACGATACAGGCCGCGCTCGATCGAAAGGTGGAGGACTTGAACCTCGAAGGTCGTGCCGCTCTCGTGACCGGGGGCGCCGGGGGGCTCGGTTCGGCGGTCGTCCGGAGGCTCACCGAAATCGGTATGAGCGTTGTGGTGTTCGATCGCGACAAGGACCCCGCCGAAGCTCTCGCCGCGCAGTGCGGTTCGAGCGCCGTCGCCGTGAGTG
Source organism: uncultured Acidimicrobiaceae bacterium (assembly GCA_964497005.1). Lineage (GTDB taxonomy): Bacteria > Actinomycetota > Acidimicrobiia > Acidimicrobiales > Palsa-688 > DASUWA01. Next base: position 16,031 of record CAZCCS010000004.1, read on the forward strand.
GAGACACCAATGATGACGCCGCGGTGGACGCTGCGATCGAGGCTGCCCACTCGCTCGGCGGGCTCATCCTCGTTGCCAATGTTGCCGGCGGGGGCGTAGGCGGCGGCCGCACGGTAGGACGGGATGGGACGCCTCACGACAAGGAGTCGTTCATCAAGACGATCGAGATGAACGCTCTCGGCACCTTCAATACGTGTCGGCTCGCGGCGGCGGCCATGGCGTCGAACGAGCCCGATGAGGATGGCCAGCGCGGAGTCCTGGTCAACACAGCGTCCATCGCAGGGATGGAAGGCCAAACTGGGCAACTCGCTTACGCCTCCGCGAAAGCCGCCATCCTGGGCATGACATTGCCCATGGCGAGGGACCTCGCGCCCATTGGGGTTCGCGTGTGCGCTATCGCTCCTGGAACCATGGGGACGCCGGTGATGCTTGGTGTGCCAGAGAAGGTCAAGGACGGTCTGGTCAGCTCGATCATCTTCCCCAAGCGGATGGGGAAGCCCGAGGAGTTCGCACTGCTGGTCGAGTCGATCGCTCGCAACCCCTATCTGAACGGGGAGAACATCCGGCTCGACGGGGCCCTTCGTTTCTCCGCCAAATGAGAATGGGATTTGATAGATAAGTGGGGGAGTAGTTCGACCGTCGATCTGAAGCGACAGATCAGCCGGGGGGAGGAAACAAGCAAATGCTGCAATACGTCCTAGCCGGACTGGCCCTCGGTTCGATTTATGCGATCGCGTCGTCGGGGCTCGTGATCACCTTCGTATCGGCGGGCGTGCTCAATTTCGCCTTCGGCTCCATGGCATACGTGGTGGCCCGTTTCTACTTCTGGCTGAACTCCCAGCAGGGATGGGGCACGGACACGGCGGGTTTGGTCTCGATAGTTCTGTTTGCGCCGCTGTTCGGGATGTTTCTCTATGCCGTGCTTTTCAGGTTCCTGCGTGGCAAGTCGACCCTCGTCAAGCTGGTCGCGACAATCGGCCTGTCGGTGGCTCTGCCGGCGGCCACGGATCTAATTTTCGGCAATCAAGCGATCCTGTCGGCCCCGGGGCTGGCCTCGCTGAAGGACAAGCCGTTCCATCTCTTCGGGACGCCGGTGACCACCGACCAGGTGATCACTTTCGGGTTCGTCCTGTTCATCCTCATTTGCGGTACGGCGGTTCTGCGCTTTACCGACATCGGCCTGAAGGTCCGTGCGATGGTCGACTCGGAGGCCATGGCATCGCTGTCTGGAACCAACCCCGGGCGGGTCTCTCTCGGCGTGTGGGCGGTGAGCACCGCACTGGCCGGCGTGGCCGGAATTCTGGTGGCGCCTTCCAACACCTTGACTGCCGTGGGCATGACGACCCTGATGGCAGCTGCGTTCGCAGCGGTGGTGGCGGCACGGTTGCGCTCGTTGGCCGGGGCGGTGGCCGTCTCCTTCGCCATGGGCGTCGTCACCGACGTGATCCAGAAGTACCTGCCCGCGAACAGCTCCTTCACCGCCGCCCTCATACCGAGCATTCCCTTCGCTTTCATCCTGGTGTTCCTGATCATCTACCTGATCAGGTCGGGCTCGCTGCGTGAAGGAGCGGAATCGGGCGGCCCGCTCGACCGCGCCATCCGGCCGGCGAACCTCGGAGCCGACGGGGCGGCGCAGGCCACGCTTCAGCTGAACCGGGGGAACGGGGGCGCACTCGTGAGTTTGCTGCCCATAGCGGTCATCGCCCTGCTCCCGCTGATCTTCCATGGGTCTTCTTACTGGTTGGGACTGATCACGCTAGGAATGTGCTACGCGGTCACGTTCCTCACGTTCACCGTGGTAACCGGCGAAGGCGGGATGCTCTGGCTGTCGCAGATCATCTTCGCGGGAGCGGGAGCTCTCGCAGCTGGCCAGTTCGCGGTCAACTGGCACGTTCCCGTACTGCTTGCGATCCTCATGGGTGGCGTGATCGCGGCCGCGGCAGGAGCGGTGATCGGTCTGCTCACCATCAGGCTTGGTGACCTGTACGTCGCGCTCGTAACCCTTACGTTCGGGCTGCTAGTTGAGACCCTCATATTTACTCGTCCAAACTTCACCAAGGGCGGCCCCGGGGTTCCCATCAACCGGCCTGCCTTCGCCACAAGCGACCTGAAATTCGCCTACCTGGCGTTCGCTGTATTCCTGGTCTTCGCGTTGCTCACGTTGAACCTGCGGCGCTCCACGAGCGGAATGGCGCTTCGAGCAGTCCGGGACAGCGAGGCGGCCTCGAAAACCCTTGGTTTGAGCGTGATCCAGGTCAAGGTGATCGTTGGCGCGCTAGGGGCGTTCGTGGCTGCCGTCGGCGGCGGCTTCCTTGCCCTGAATTTCAATGTTGCGCAGCCGCAGTCATACGAGACCTTCCTTGGCCTTGTGTGGCTCGCGGTTGTCGTGACGATGGGCGTTCGCTCGATTACCGGGGCCGCGGTAGCGGGCTTGTCTTTTGCGGTCCTGCCCGGGATATTCCAAACCTACGTTCCCGTCAGGTGGGGCGAGGTCCCGACGGTGCTCTTCGGACTTGGTGCCATCGGACTGGCTCGCAACCCCGAAGGAGTTATCGCACAAAACGCCAGGCTGATTCGCGGGCTCGCGGCCAATCTGGTTGCTCACTGGCGCCGGCCCGCGGTGCCGGTCGCTGCAGTCCCGAGCGCCGGCACGGCGGCTGTCATCGGGTCGGTTCCCGCGATGCCATCCGACGCCACGAGGGCTGAGGTGGCGAAATGACCGGCCTCGGAGCCGGAGCCGGAGCCGGAGCCGCGGCGAGCAACGGCGGCGGGGTCCTGTCCCAGGAACCGGGACGATCCAGCCTCGAGTGCTTCGGCGTGACGGTGCGCTTCGGAGGGCTCACTGCCGTGAGGGACGTCGATCTGAGTGTGTCGCCGGCGACCATCGTCGGGCTGGTCGGCCCCAACGGGGCAGGGAAAAGCACACTCTTCGGGGTGATGTCGGGCCTGACCCATCCCTCGTCGGGAAGGGTTCACCTGCACGGGCGCGACATAACTGACGCATCTCCGCAGACCCGGGCGTCTTTGGGTTTGGCCCGGACCTTCCAGCATCCCGAGGTGTTCGCAGGCCTGACGGTCAGGGACCATCTGGTGCTCGCGTACCGGGTCCGCCAGGAAAAGCGCCGAGTCTGGTCGGACCTTTTCACCATGGGAAGCCTTCGCAGTCCAAGTGCCGAGGAGCGGGCGACCGTGGATGGGTTGCTAGGGCTGCTTCACCTCGAAAGCGTTGCGGACCGATCAGCTTCCGGACTGCCTCTCGGGATGGCCCGTTTGGTGGAGGTCGGGAGAGCCCTGGCCACCAAGCCGTCGGTGCTTCTTCTGGACGAGCCGTCGTCGGGCTTGGACACCTCCGAGACTGAGGAGTTCGAGGACACCCTCGCCCGGGTAGCGACCGAGCAGCAGATCTCGGTGCTCCTCGTCGAGCACGATGTCGAGTTGGTGATGCGCATGTGCAGCACCATTTACGTCCTCGACTTCGGGACGCTCATCGCCGAAGGCTCGCCGGACGAGGTGAGGGCCAATCCGGCCGTGCGCGCCGCGTATCTCGGTGAGGAGATCTCGAAGGGTACGACCGCCTCCTCCGCCGGGCATGCCCAGGACGTTCTCGCCTCCCACGGGGTGAGCCTCGACAACGCGATCGAGGTGGACGCCCTGACCGAATCGCTCGGTCGGGACCGCCCGGCTGCGATCGCGGTCGAAGGCCTGGAGGTCCGCTACGGGGAAGCTCTCGCAATCTCGGGGGTGTCCTTCACGGTCCCCGCAGGCAAAGCCCTCGCCGTGCTAGGCGCAAACGGCGCCGGCAAGAGCAGCCTGGCCCGCGCGTTGTCAGGCCTCGTCCCGGTCTCCGCGGGACGGATCCTCTTCGACGGCCGACCAATTGACGGGTGGTCCTCGGACCGGATCCGCCAGGCCGGCATCGTGCACCTGCCTGAGGGCCGCGGGGTTTTCCGCAATCTGTCCGTGATGGACAACCTCCGTATGGCTGCCAGCACCGTCTCCGGCCGGAAGGAACGCCGCCAATCGGTCGAGATGGCTCTCGAGATGTTCCCCGTTCTCGGTGACAGGCGACGCCAGACGGCTGGGCTGCTGTCCGGCGGCGAACAGCAGATGTTGTCGCTCGTCCGGGCACTCGCTACGTCGCCACGACTGGTCATCGCTGACGAGATGTCGCTGGGGCTGGCTCCGATGCTGGTCGACCTGGTCTTCGAAGGTCTCGATCGGGCTCGGCAGATGGGCGTGACGGTGATCATGATCGAGCAGTACGTTCACCGAGCTCTGGCGTTCGCGGACGACTGCCTCATGCTCCAACGAGGGACGGTCGCATGGGCGGGTCCGGCCGATGCGGCGGGGAACGAGCTGCTCACCAATTATCTCGGGGCGGCTGCAACCGCCGACCCGTGATCCCTGCGGATCGCCGGCGGTCTAGATCCCTGTCTGGGCGACGATGATTGAGGGGATGCTCGCTGTCGATCCGGATCGAAGGACCGAGTCGACCACTCCGATCAGATCTTCGACATCCAGGAAGCTGTCGGTGACGTAGCCCCGCGACGCCCAGTGCGGGTGCATCTCGGCGGCAAGGTCCCAGTCCCATTCGTTGGCGAAACCGGTGGCTGAGTCCCCGCTTCCGCCGACGCAGTTTCCTACGACCAGACGGGTGAACCCGACCTCGGGGTTCTCCGTGCGCCACACCTCAACGAGTTTCTCGAGGGCGGCCTTGCTGACGATGTATGCACCCAGGCCGGGCCAGGGGGACGTGAACGAGGCGCTCACCGACGATAGGAACACCGCCCGTCCCTTTGAAGCAGCGAGATGAGGTAGGGCAGCCGCCGTAACGAGAGACGCGCCGGTCACGTTGGTAGCGAACGTGCGCGCCCAGGTCTCGGCGCCGACATCCTGAATCCTCGAGAGGGGACCGATGGCGGGTGTGTACACGAGTGCATCAATTCCTCCGAGACGCTTCGCCGCCTCGTCGATGGCGTCGCGGCAGGACTTCTCCTCGGTCACGTCGCACGGGACAGCGATCGAGCCGGGACCCGCCTCAGCCGCCGCCGACTTCAGGCGTTCGAGCCTCCGGGCGAGCAACCCCACTCGAGCCCCTCTGTTCCCCAGCCCAATCGCTATGGAGCGGCCCAGACCGCTCGAGGCGCCTACGACAACCGTGCGCATCGGCTCCGAATCGTTGCGATCATCGCGTCCTGGCATATCAGCTGACGGTAACTGGAAGCCGCTCCCAGCCACGCACGGTCGAGGTCCGCGCCTGAACCGCGTTGTCCCAATCCACCTCCCACGAAGGGAACCGCTTCAAAACCTCGTCGAGCGCGATCCGACCCTCCAAACGGGCGAGGGACGCGCCCAGGCAGAAATGAATGCCGTAGCCGAAGCTCAGGTGGTGCCGGATCTTCCGACGGATGTCGAAGCGGTCCGGGTCCTCGAACCTGCGCTCGTCACGATTGGCCGCGGCGTTCAAAAGGAGGACGATGCTTCCCTGTCCGACGGTCTGGCCGTGGTGCTCCACGTCCTTTGCGACATAACGAGCCTGCACGGGTGAGGGAGGTTCATAACGAAGGATCTCCTCGATCGCTCCCGGTATGAGCCCCCGGTCCTCGACCAGCTGCCGGCGCTGGTCGGGGTACTCCGCCAAGAGCTTGCCGGTCCAGCCGATCAGCCGGGTCGTGGTTTCATTGCCGGCGGCGGCGATCAGGTTGACGTAGTTGAGCACCTCCGTACGGTTCAGCCGTCTTCTTGTTCCGGTCTCGTCATCGAATTCGGCCTGTAGCAGTTCGGTCATCAAGTCGTCCGACGGGTGCTCTGCTCTCCACGCGATGTACTCGGAGAACTCGTCGTGGACCGCCTCGAAGGACTGGTACTTCGTGTCGGGCATGGACGGGTCGTTCAGGCGGAGTCCTTCGTCGATGCGGTCCCGGATAGCCTCCTGGTCGTTCTCGGGGATGCCCAGGAGCATGCCTATTGTTCGCATCGGCATCTGCGCCCCAAGATCCTTGATGAAGTCGAATCCGCCCGCCTCGGCCAGCGGGTCCAGGCTCCTGGCGCAGAACTCCCTCATCTTCGGCTCGATCTCGTTGACCCGCCGAGGTGTGAACACGCGAGAGAGAAGGCCGCGGTGCAGGTCGTGGGTGGGGGGGTCCTCGAAGATGATGCTGCCGGACGGCATTTCGATGTTGGCCTTGATCAGTTCGAGGACGGTGCCCTTGCTTGAGATGTATGTCTTCCAGTCGACAAGGCAACGCTCGACGTCGTCGAACCTGCTGAGCGCGAAAAAGTCGTAGCGCTCGTTGTAGTAGAGGGGGCGTTCATCGCGGAGCCGCTTCCAAACCGGGTACGGATCGGTGTCGATCTCAAAGTCGTAGGGGTCGTAGTAGACCTCGGACTCGGTGGTGGTCATCTAGGGTCCCCCTTGATTTTTCGTCGAGACCGGACGTTCCAAGCCTGGAAGGCCAGCCCGCGACCGTCAAGATTACTGTGTCTCGACGGCGACAATATTTGGAGAATCGATCGTTTTCGTGAGGCGATGATGGACTTCGACCTGGGGGAACAAGTGGCGGCGCTCCGTGGCGAGCTGCGCCAGCTGATCGAGGAACACATCCCTCCCGACTTTCTCGGGGCGTTCACCGACGATCCCGCGGACCTTGAGGTGGCCCAACGATTCTGCCGATTGCTTGCCGAGAGAGGCCTGCTCTGCATGGCCTGGCCCGAGCAGTGGGGAGGGCGCGGGGCCAGCCCGTGGGAGCAGACCGCGGTGCGTGAAGAGATGTGGGCCCACCACGAGCCCCGTGGTGCTCAGTACATGGGTGTCAACTGGGTCGGTCCGGCCATCATGCGCCACGGATCGCCCGAGCAGCAACGCCAGCACCTACCGCCGATAGCGCGAGGGGAGGTGATCTGGTGCCAGGGCTTCAGCGAGCCGGACGCCGGGTCCGATCTTGCTTCTCTCCAAACCGCGGCCAGGCGCGACGGCGAAGGCTTCCGGGTCTCCGGCCAGAAGATCTGGACGTCCTACGCCACGATGGCGCAGTGGTGCTTTCTGTTGGCCCGCACATCGAAGGAGGAGAAGAAACAGCAGGGCCTGAGCGTGTTCCTGGTGCCGATGTCGGCTTCAGGTATAGAGGTTCGGCCGATCGATTGCATGATGGGACCGCACCACCTGAACGAGGTCTTCTTCGACGACGTGTGGGTCCCCGAATCGGATGCGCTCGGCCCGATCGGGGAGGGCTGGAAGGTCGTGCAGGAGGTGCTGTCTTTCGAGCGGGTCGGCATTGCCCGCTACGCCCGCTGCGAGAGGCTGCTGCAGATGGCGCCCTCTGCTCTGGGCGGGCAATGGGAGGACCTGCCGCAGGAGCTTCTTGTTCGCTGGAGCCGGATGATGATCCACGCCCGGCGGGCCCGCTTGCTCGCGTACCGAGTGGTGGATATGCAGAACCGAGGGCGGGTGAGGCCCGGGGACGCGGCGGCTTATCGGATCGCGGTTACCCGGCTCGATCAGGAAAGCGCCGATGTGCTCATGGACATCGTCGGCTTGGCGACACTCGACAGCGACGAAGGCCTCCGATTCAAGATGGCCGTTGAGGACCATCACAGGTACGCGGTTTCCGCCACAGTGGCATCGGGCAGCATCGAGATCCAGCGCATCCTCCTCGCCCGGGCCCTGCTGGGGGCGGCGTGAACCTCGACCTCAGCGATGAGGCGCTGCAGTACGGCCAGGTCGCCCGCCGGGCGATCCAGAACGCCGGCGGCGACCTGCTTGTTCAGGAGGCCGAACGGGACCCGAGCCGTCGCCAAGGCCTCATCGCCCCGGTGCTCGACGAGCTTGGGGCGCCGGAACTGGACCTCTGGGACAGCTCCGATCAGCTGGAAGCCGCCGCAGCCCTCTGCCGCAGCTTCGGCTACTGGGGCGTCGCGTACCCGGTGGCCGAGCTGCTCTGCCGGCCGCGGGACCTGGAGGTCGACGGGCTCGTGGTCATCGCCAACGCACCGGCGTCTGGCACACAAACCCCTGCGGCGCCGCCGATCGCTGCGGTCGGCGGCCTCAGCTTGCGGTGGGCGGCGGTGACCCTGGATGGGCAACGCAGCACCGCTCGGGCCCGTCCGCTGGCCGTGGCTCCGCGCAAGTCTGCTTTCGTGACCGAGCTGGATCTCGATCCGGTCGACTCCAAGGGAGCCCTGGACGCAACCCTCGGGCTGGTGCTTCCGTGCTGGACCCTTCTCGGGATGCTCGACCGTGCGATGGAGCTCACCTGCAGCTACGTGCAGCAGCGACACCAATTCGGGCAGCCGCTGTCGACGTTCCAGGGTGTGCAGTTCCAGCTCACCGACGCCGAGGTGGAAAGAGCGGGGTTGGAGGAGCTCGCCAAGTACGCCCTGTGGAGCATCGAAGCGGGGCGAGAGGACGCGCTCGACGACGCGCTGGCGTTGAGGTTGGCGGCGATCGAGGCGGCGGACACCGTGTTCCGGGTCACCCACCAGTTGCACGGCGCGATCGGCTTCTGTGACGAGACGACGCTGTCGTGGCTGTCCCGGTACAGCACCCCACTGCGCCGGCTTCCGTTAGGTCTCTCCTCCACACGGGATGAGCTGACCCGCCGGCTCGGGCGGCGGGGCCTTTCCGGACTGTTCAGCCCGACGTCGCTCGGCTGATGGCGCTGAGACCGCTACCTGAGCTCACCCCCTTCAACGAGTGGTTCTGGAAGTCCGGCGCCGACGGTCGGCTCCGTATCCAGGGCTGCGACGACTGCGGGAAGCTGGTCCACCCCCCGGTGCCGATCTGCCCGAACTGCAGGAGCCGGAACTCGACCCCGAGAGTGGTATCCGGACGGGCGACCGTCATCGGGTTCACAGTCAACGCGCACCAATGGCTGCCCGGGTTCGAACCGCCGTACGTGATCGCCAACGTCGCAATGGAGGAGGACGTCGACGTCCGGCTGACCACCAACATCGTCAACTGCGACCCATCGGACGTGGTCATCGGGCAAGAAGTGACCGTCCTGTTCGAAGAGCACGAGGACGTCTGGCTTCCCTTGTTCGAGCCGACGGGTCGAAGTGACCCGAACGACGAGACTGGCCCGACCGACCGGATCGGCCCCGTCGAGCGGCCGGTCCCCCGACCGCCGAACGACGATCAACGCTTCGAGCGCCGAGCCGTCCTGTCCGGAGTCGGGCGTTCCCGCCTCGGTCGCCGCCTGATGGTCAACCCTCTCTCCTTGACGATGGATGCCTGCCTCGCCGCGATCGCTGACGCCGGCCTCACCCTCGAAGACATCGACGGGCTGTCGACCTACCCGAGCATCGTCGGCCCGGGCATGAGCGAAGGCGGCGTGACCGCGGTCGAGGAGGCACTTCGGATCCATCCCACGTGGATCAACGGCGGCGGCGACCTACCGGGACCTGGCGGAGCCGTGATCGCTGCGGCTTTGGCGGTGGCGTCGGGCCTCTGCAGGCACGTTCTCTGCTTCCGCACCGTCTGGGAGTCGACCTACGCAGCGCTCGGGCTCCGCGGCCCGGGGGGACGGGCTTCGGGGATGATGGAGTGGCGGGCACCTTTCGGGGCGATGTCGGCGGCGAACTGGATCGGCATGAACGCCAACCAGTACCTCGACCGCTACGGAGCCACCCGCGAGTTGCTCGGCTACATCGCACTCAACGGACGAGCCAACGCGGCACGGAACCCAAATGCCATTTACCGCGCGCCGATGACCATGGACGACTACATGTCCGCGCGGCCGATCACCAGCCCGTTCGGTCTCTACGACTGCGACGTTCCCTGCGACGGCTCGATCGCGGTGGTCGTCTCCGACGCGTCAGTGGCTGGCGACCTGCCGAAGCCGGCGGTCCGCATCGACGCAGTCGGAACACAGATTCTCGAACGGGTCTCATGGGACCAGGGAACGGTTACCCACGAGCCGCAGGTCCTCGGCCAGTCGGCTCATCTGTGGTCGAGGACCGACCTTCGCCCCGAGGACGTGGACCTGGCCCTCGTCTACGACGGATTCACATTCAACGCGATCTCCTGGCTCGAAGGCCTGGGCTTCTGCGGCCTCGGTGAGGCGAACGACTGGATCGACAAAGGCAGGCGAATCGCGCTCGGCGGTGAGCTTCCGGTAAACCCGCACGGCGGCCAGCTCTCCGAGGGGCGCACCCACGGATTCGGCTTCATCTACGAGGCGGTTGTCCAGCTGCGCGGCGAAGCGGACAAGCGGCAGGTGCCCAACGCCCGAACCGCGGTGGTGACATCCGGCGGCGGCACTCCATCGGGGGTGCTTCTCCTCCAGCGCAATGAAGACTGAAGAGGGCGGGAACGCGCCTAGCCGACACGTTGC
>CAZCCS010000004.1:26371-28822 GCA_964497005.1 uncultured Acidimicrobiaceae bacterium
GGTCAGGGTTGGGCTACGGCCGAGGCGGGGTTGGGGACCCCGCCTTTCGGAGGCGGCCGGGGTTGGGGCCCCGGCCGGGTCAGTGTTACAGGTGCGCCAGACGGAACACCGGATGCTTGCTGGCTATCGCGTCGATCTCCGTGTCGGACGAGTCGGGCCCGACCCCGTCGAAGAACATCCCCACCTCCGACTTCCATCGCCGCAAGTACTCCCTCAGGATCGGCACCTTCTCCGAGTCGTCCACCTCCGTCGCGATCATCTCCTGCCGGCGCCGGCCGAGGATCAGGGCGAGCCTCCCGTCAGCGGCCCGAACGTTTCGCACCCATTCGGTCTCGCCGCGGGGCGCAACCAGGTAGAGCTCGTCGAAATGCTCCAACAGGTTGACCGGGACCCTCCTCGGTTGGCCGGTCTTGCGACCCCGCACCTCCAGCACCCGGGATCCTTTGACGCTGAGGCCGGCAGCGGTCAGTCCAGACACGATCGGGTTGAACACCCGCCGGGTGAACCAACCGGGCTGGCGGTACTGGCGTTCCATGGGCGACTCCCGTCCTAGAGCTTTTCCGGTTCTCGACGGTACCGTTGTCGCATGGCCTTTCCCGCCACCCGGATGCGCAGGCTGCGACGCACCGGCGCGATCAGGGACATGCTCGCCGAGACCACCCTGGCGCCGGCGGACCTGATCGCGCCTCTCTTCGTCCGGGAAGGAATCGAAGAGCCGCAGCCCATTCCGTCCCTCCCCGGCGTGGTGCAGCACACCGTGGAAACCCTCGTCAAAGAAGGACGGCGACTGGCCGGGCTCGGCATCCCGGCGCTGGTCCTCTTCGGGGTCCCGACGGAAAAGGACGCCCTCGGTAGCGGTGCTTCAGACCCGGCCGGCATCGTCCAGATCGCGCTGCGTCGCCTTTCCGACGAACTGGGCGACTCGACGGTGCTGATCGCGGACCTGTGCCTCGACGAGTACACCGACCACGGCCACTGCGGGATCCTCGACGAGCGCGGCCGGGTGGACAACGACCTCACCCTCGAACGCTACGCCCACACCGCGATCGCACAAGCGAGCGCCGGCGCGCAAGTGGTCGCCCCATCGGGGATGATGGACGGACAGGTGAAGGCGATCCGCCAGGCCCTGGACGGATCGGGCTTCAGTGACATTGCCATCCTCGCCTACGCCGCCAAATATGCCTCAGCCCTCTACGGGCCGTTCCGCGACGCGGTCGACGTGACCATCGCCGGCGGCGGGGACCGCAAGGCCTACCAACAGGACCACCGCAACCTGCGTGAGGCGATGCGAGAGGTGCAGCTCGACATCGAGGAGGGCGCGGACATCGTGATGGTCAAGCCGGCGCTCGCTTACCTGGATGTGATCTCCTCGGTGCGCCGCCGATTCGATGTGCCCGTCGCGGCCTACCACGTGAGTGGCGAGTACGCCATGATCAAGGCGGCGGCCGAACGCGGATGGATCGACGGCCCGGCAGTCGCGCTCGAGCACACCATCGCCATCAAACGCGCCGGCGCCGACGTCATCCTGACCTACCTCGCCGGCGAGCTCGCCGAAGTCCTGAATGGATAAAAGGACCAACGACGCGCTCTTCGAGCGCGCGCTGCGGGTCATCCCCGGGGGGGTCAACTCGCCGGTGAGGGCGTTCCGTTCGGTGGGTGGCAACCCTTACTTCGTCGTCCGCGGCGAGGGCGCGTACGTGTGGGACGTCGAGGGCACCCGTTACCTCGACTACGTCCAGTCTTACGGCGCTTCCATCCTCGGTCACGCCCATCCCAAAGTGGTCGAGGCGGTCAAGCGGGCAGCCGGAGAAGGGACATCTTTTGGCGCGCCAACCGAACTGGAGGTGCTGCTTGCCGAGGAGATCTGCGGCCGGGTGGACGGATGCGACCTGGTTCGCCTGGTCAACAGCGGGACCGAAGCCGCCATGTCGGCGGTGCGCCTCGCGCGAGGTGTGACGGGCCGGGACCGGGTCGTCGTTTTCTCCGGCTGCTACCACGGACACAGCGACGGGCTTCTCGCGGGCGGTGGAAGTGGAGTGGCGACGCTCGGGATTCCCGCGTCGGCCGGCGTTCCCAAGGCAGCGGTCGCCGAGACCGTCGTAGTCCCGTACAACCAGGTTCCTGCGATCGGCGACGATGTCGCGTGCGTCATCGTCGAGCCGGTCGCGGCGAACATGGGGTTGGTGCCGCCGGCCCCTGGTTTTCTCGAAGGGCTTCGGGACGCGTGCGACCGGGCAGGGGCGCTGCTCATCTTCGACGAGGTCATCACTGGGTTCCGCATTGCCTACGGGGGAGCCGCCGAGGTCTTTGGCGTGCAGCCGGACCTGTGGTGCTTCGGCAAGGTGATCGGGGGCGGCCTCCCGCTCGCAGCGTTCGGCGGCCGCCGCGAAGTCATGGAGCACCTGGCGCCGGCGGGCGACGTCTACCAGGCGGGGACCCTGTCGGGGAATC
>CAZCCS010000005.1:0-26448 GCA_964497005.1 uncultured Acidimicrobiaceae bacterium
GGAGGTCAGGTACCTGGTCACCAATGCTCCCCTCCAGCTCCACCAGCACCTCGGAGCCGACGTAGATACGGCCAGCCCGGGCCGACACCGTCTCACCCGGCAGTGCGACCACCCGCTTGATCAGCACGGTCTGGTCCTCGGTGACCCCGAGCGCCACCCCGATGGACCGGAAGAAACGACCGAACGGGTTGTGCGGCACCGTCCTCGCAGTATCGAGGCTCGGCGGCGCCTGGAACACGACAATGTCGCCTCTGCGCGGCGCATGCAGGTGGTAAGCGATGCGCGACACGACCACCCGGTCGTCCACCTGCAACTGGGGCTCCATCGAAGCGGAAGGGATGTAGTACGCCTGGGCGACCAGGGCCCGTACCACCACCGCCACCGCCACTGCGATGGCAACGAGCGCGACGTCCTCTGCGATCCCCCGGCGGCGGGTGGCCCGAGCCTCCGCGGCGCGGACGGAGTGGGCGCCGCTCAAACGATCAGCGGCTGGTGGGCTGCCGCTTCTCCTTTATCTTCGCGGCCCTTCCGGTGCGCTCGCGCAGGTAGTACAGCTTCGCCCGGCGCACATCGCCCCGCGTTACCACCTCGATCTTCGCGATGACCGGGGAGTGGACGGGAAAGGTCCGCTCCACGCCCACCCCGAAGCTCATCTTGCGGACCGTGAAGGTCTCCCGCAGCCCGGATCCCTGCCGGCGTATGACCGCTCCTTGGAACACCTGCACCCTCTCGCGGTTGCCCTCAACGACCCGCACATGAACCTTGAGGGTGTCGCCGGGGGCGAAATCCGGGATGTCGTCGCGCAGGCTGTCGCGGTCTACGAGGTCCGTCGGGTTCATCGATTCGGCTCCTGCCGGGGAGAGGGGACCCTTGAGGATAGTGCGGCGGGGGCGAACTCGGCCAGCAGCCGCTCCTCTTCTTCGCTGAGGCCGCCCCTCGCTTCGATCAGATCGGGCCTGGCGGCGATGGTTCTCGCCAGCGACTGCGCCAAACGCCACCGCGCCACCAGCCCATGGTCCCCGCTGCGCAGCAACTCGGGCACCTCCCAACCCCGAAAGTCCGCCGGCCTGGTGTACTGCGGATACTCGAGCAGCCCCTCGGCGAAGCTCTCCTCCTTGGACGAATTCTCGTTGCCCATCACCCCGGGCACCAGCCGCGCGACGCATTCGAGCACGCAGATCGCTGCGGCCTCGCCGCCGGCTAGCACGAAGTCCCCGATCGACAGCTCCTCGTCCACCAGATGGTCTCGCACCCGCTGATCGACCCCTTCGTAGCGCCCGCAGAGCATCGAGAACCCCTCGCCGGCCGCTAGCTCGGCCGCCCAACGCTGGTCGAATCGCCGGCCGGCGGGACCCAACAACAGCAGCGGCCGCGCCGGCCGGACCGCCTCCACGACCGCGAACAGCGGCTCGGGCGCCAGCACCATCCCGGCACCGCCGCCGAACGGCGCGTCGTCGACCGACCGGTGCGGATCGTTCGCCCCGGATCGCAGGTCGTGCACCCTCACGTCGAGCACCCCGGCGCGCCCAGCCCGCCCGATCAGGCTCGCCTCGGTCCAGGGCCTGACCAGGTCCGGAAAAATGGTTAGCACGTCGACGCGCACGCGCCTTCTCAACTCCTCCCGGGCGCGATCAAAGATCGAGCAGGCCCTCGGGCAGTTCCACCGTCAACCCGCTCTCGCCGGCGTCGACAACGAACCGCAACGGAATGAGCCGTCCATCCCCAAGCACCAACAAGTCGCTCGCCGGATTGGCTTCCACTGCCTCGACCCTCCCCAACGATTCGCCGTCAGCATTGAAGACTTCCCGGCCCAGCAGCTCGTGCACCCAAAGCGACCCCGGCTCGTCGATCGGCGCAGCCCGCAAGACCTCTCCTCGCAGCGCCTCGGCTGACTCACGGTCGGCGATGCCGTCGAAGCTGACCACCCACCGTTCCCGGCCCCCGGCGGGCGAAGTGGGAGACGAGCGCGTGACTCGCAGATCCCGGCCGGTCCCGGTGAGCAGCGACCCGGGAGCCACCCGTTCGCTCCGATTGGTCCACAGTTCCACCACCACGTGCCCCTTCAAGCCGTGCGCCCTCACGATCTTGCCGATCTCGAGCAGCTCGCTCACCTAAGGCGGCTCAGTCGACTATGTCGACCGCAACGTCTACGCCGTCTTTCGCACCGGCGGCGCGCACAACTGCCCGGATGGATTGCGCGACCCGACCGCGCCGGCCGATCACCTTGCCCATGTCGTCGGGCGCTACGCGCAATGAGAGTCGGATCCCGTTCCTCGTCTCGCTGGTGTCCACCTTGATGGCGTCGGGTTCGTCTACCAGTTGGCGGACGAGGAAGAGAAGAACTGCCTTGGCCCGACCACCGTCCGGTTCGCCGTGGTCATCCCACTCGTCCCCGGACTCATCGTCGGGCGCCACGCCGGCGGACCCCTCCCCTAACACGCTCACGACTTGGCCTGAGCTGCGCCCGCCTTGAATTCCTCGAGCGCGCCACTCTGGGCGAGAAGACGGGCCACGGTGTCGGTCGGCTTGGCGCCGTCGCGAAGCCAACGGACCACCTTGTCGTTGTCCACCACGACACGGCTCGGTTCGGTTCTGGGCTCGTAGGTCCCAAGGATCTCTATGAACCGTCCGTCGCGCGGGGACCGGCTGTCAGCTGCGACAATTCGGTACACCGGCTGCTTCTTTTTTCCCATCCGCATCAAGCGGAGCTTTACGGCCATGATCTGAGCACTCTCTTGCTGTCGGGCGGCCCTACCGGCGCCGCTTCTTCTTGTTCGACTTGCGGCCACCTGAGGCGGCCCGCCTAGCGACCCTTCCACCTAGACCTGGCATCGTTGCCATCTGGCGCATGTATGCCTGCATCTGCTTGAACCGGTCAAGCAGACTGTTGACCTCGGTCGTCGAGGTCCCGCTGCCTTTTGCGATGCGTAGACGCCTGGAACCGTTGATGATCGAGGGGTTGCGACGCTCCTCCGGGGTCATGGAGTGGATGATGGCCTCGATCGGACCCATGAGGCCGTCGTCGATCTCGGCGTTCTTCAGCTCCTTGGGGAGCCCAGGAATCATACCGACCAGACCGGACAGGGGGCCCATCTTCTTGACCTGCTGGAGTTGGTCGAGGAAGTCCTCGAGGGTGAACTGGCCCTGCTGGAGCCGGTTCAGGGTCACCTCGGCCTGCTCCCGATCGAGGTTGGCTTCGGCCTTCTCGATCAGGGTCAGCACGTCGCCCATCCCGAGGATCCGATCGGCCATCCGGTCCGGGTGGAACTGGTCGAAGTCCTCGATCTTCTCACCGGTCGAGGAGAAGACGATCGGACGGCCCACCACTTCCTTCACCGACAGGGCCGCGCCGCCTCGCGCGTCTCCGTCGATCTTGGTGAGGATGACACCGTCAAGCTCGAGGGTCTGGTGGAACGCCTCCGCGGTGGCCACCGCGTCCTGGCCTGTCATGGCGTCGATTACGAGGAACGTGTAGTGGGGCTCGACGGTCTGCGAGATGCGCCGCACTTCTTCCATTAGTTCGGCGTCAATCGACAGGCGTCCGGCGGTATCGACGATCAGAACGTCCCTGCCAAGTCGGACCGCTTCCTCGAGGCCTTTCTTGGCGACGGTCACCGGGTCCGAAGGCTCGCTGAAGACCGGAACACCGATCTGCTGGCCGAGTACCCGCAGCTGCTCAACGGCCGCTGGGCGTTGGAGGTCGGCTCCCACGAGCAGCGGGTTGCGGCCTTCCTTGCGCTTGTAGAAGCTGGCCAACTTGGCGGCGGCTGTGGTTTTACCGGACCCCTGGAGGCCGGCGAGCAGGATGACCGTCGGGGGGCGGGACGCGTAGGTCAGCTTCAGGGTCTCGCCACCGAGGATGTTGCGGAGCTCCTCGTGGACGACCTTTATGACCTGTTGTCCCGGCGTGAGCGCCTGGGACAGGTCAATGCCTACGAGGTCGTCTCGGACCCTGGACACGAAGTCCCTGACGACGCGCAGGTTCACATCCGCCTGGAGCAGGGCCAGGCGGATCTCTCGGAGCGCCTCGTCGACGTCGGCTTCGCTCAGCCTTCCGCGACCGCGGAGGCGGCTGAACACCGCGTCGAAGCGGTCGGTCAGGGACTCGAACATGCGGCCTACCAGCGTAGACCACATGCCCAGGTTGGCCCGCCCGGCCGGAAATAGACCCGGAAAAAGACCCAGGGTGTCGGCGTGGGTTGGGATAGAAACGTGCAGGTGACCAGCGAGCCGCTCATCTCCGCCAGACGGCTCGTCAAACGGTTCGGCACCTTCACCGCGGTCGATTCGGTGGACTTCGAGGTCGGCCGCGGGGAGGCCTTCGGGTTCCTGGGCCCCAACGGCGCCGGCAAGAGCTCCACCATGCGGATGGTGGCCTGCGTCTCTCCTCGGACGTCAGGTGACTTGAGCGTGCTGGGCCTCGATCCCGACCGCGACGGGCCGGCGATCAGGGCCCGTCTGGGCGTGGTACCCCAGGAGGACAACCTCGACCCCGAACTGTCGGTCCGGGAGAACCTCTACGTCTACGGCCGGTATTTCGACATACCCCGCCGGGAGCTGCGTGACCGGATCGAGCAGCTGCTCGCGTTCTCGCAGCTCACCGAGCGCGGAGCGGACCGGGTCGACCCGTTGTCGGGGGGGATGAAGCGCCGGCTCACGATCGCCAGGTCTCTCATCAACGAGCCCGAGGTTCTATTGCTGGACGAACCGACGACCGGATTGGACCCTCAGGCGCGGCACGCGCTTTGGGACAGGTTGTACAGGCTGAAGGCGGAGGGCGTGACCCTCGTGCTGACGACGCACTACATGGATGAGGCCGAACAGCTCTGCGACCGGTTGGTGGTGATGGACCGGGGCAGGATCGCGGCCGAGGGTTCCCCCCGGGACCTGATCGATCGTTACTCGACCAGGGAGGTCGTCGAGCTCCGCTTTGCTCCCGGGGAAAGTGAACGGATGGCTGAAAAGGTCGCCGATCTCACCGAGCGGGTGGAGGTCCTTCCCGACCGTCTGCTGTTGTACACCGAAGACGGTGACGCGGCCGCGGAGGCGGTTCATCGCCGCCAGCTCGCGCCGATGAGCCTCCTGGTGCGCCGCTCAAGTCTCGAGGACGTCTTCCTGCGACTGACCGGAAGGCATCTGGTTGACTGAGCCTGCGTTGCGTGTGCCTGCAATGCGTCCTACTGCGACGCAGACGGCCGGCGCGGCCGTGCCGCCGGCGTTGCGCGTCAGCGCCTATTTCTCGCGTGCCTACTTGCGAACCTGGCGAGCATCGATCGCGTCGACGTTCATCAATCCGGTTCTGTACCTGCTTGCGATGGGCGTCGGGTTGGGCACCTTCGTCAACAAGGGGGTCCACTCACCGTCGTCGCTCGGGAACCTCTCCTACCTTGAGTTCGTCGCGCCGGCGCTGGCCGCCACCGCCGCCGCAACAACCGCCACCGGCGAGGCGATGTACCCGGTGCTCGGCGCAATCCGTTGGCAGCGGACCTACTACGCCATGCTCTCGACCCCGCTCCGAGTGCGTGACGTCGTCGCCGGCCACCTGCTGTGGATGGCGGCGCGGGTCGCGACCGCGGTCGTTTCATACTTGATCGTGATGGCAGCTTTCGGAGCGATCCTGTCGTTCTGGGCCATTGCGGTTCTGCCCGTCGGAATCCTGACCGGCATGGCGTTCGCCGCACCCTTGGCAGCCTTTGCCGTGAGGCAGCAAAGCGACAATGCGTTCCCTCTCATCTTCAGGCTCGGTCTGGTGCCGTTGTTTCTCTTCTCGGGTGTCTTCTTCCCGATCAGCCAACTGCCGGCCGGGGTCCGATGGCTGGCTTACGTGACCCCTCTGTGGCACGGCGTCGATCTGAGTCGACAGCTCACGCTCGGCCGCGTAGACGCCGTCAGCGCCCTGGGGCACATCGCGTTCCTGGCCGCTGTTTGCACCTTGGGCGTAATAGCGGCCAACCGCAACTTTCGCCGGAGGCTGCTCGTATGAGCGGGGCGGGAGCCACGTGGGCGCGTCCTCTCCCGCCGGCGCTGTTCGGGCTCGGGCGGAGCCGAAGGCTGATCGAGCGGAACGCACTGGTGTTCCGCAAGACGTGGTGGGTATTCGCGTCGGGGATCAGCGAGCCCGTCTTCTACCTGCTGTCCATCGGCATCGGAATCGGCAAGCTGGTCGGCGGCATACCCGGCCCGAACCACACGGTGATTCCGTATGCCTCGTACGCGGCGCCGGCGCTGCTGGCCTCCTCGGCGATGAACGGCGCTGTGATCGAGAGCACCTACAACGTGTACTTCAAGCTCAAGTACACCAAGGTGTACGACGCGGTCCTGGCCAGCCCGATGAACGCCGGCGACGTCGCCCGCGGCGACATCTTCACCTCTCTAATGCGCGGCGCCGTGTACGCGGCCGTGTTCGTGACTTTGATGGCCGCGCTGGGCGACGTGCACTCCGCCTGGGCCGTGCTGGCGCTGCCCGCAGCCGTCCTCGTCGGGTTCGCCTTCGCGGCGGTCGGGATGGCGGCGACGACCTACATGCGCGGCTGGACCGACTTCGATTTCGTCAACCTGGCTTTGCTGCCGCTGTTTCTTTTCTCCACGACGTTCTATCCGTTGTCGGTGTATCCCCGGTGGCTGCAGATCGTCGTCGAGTGCACCCCGCTGTTCCACGGGGTCGCCCTGATCCGCGCGCTCACGCTCGGGTACGTCGGGTGGGGGCTTCTCGGACACGTCGCCTACCTAGCCGTGATGGGCGCCATCGGGGTTGCAGTGGCCGGCCGGCGGATCCAGAAGCTCCTCCTGAGCTGAACGCTCCTTCGGACCCCTCCAATCCGGGCCTCCGTAGCCGGACCTCCGTAGCTAGTGGGTAGAGAAAAGCTGCTATAGCAACTTTTCCCTACCCGGCCCCGTCGTCCGCCTGTCCGTCACCGACCAGAGCGTCCACGAACTCGCCGGCATCGAAGTCGACCAGGTCCTCTGCGCCCTCGCCCAGACCCACCAGCTTGATCGGGATCCCGAGCTGCGAGTGGATCGCCAGCGCGATCCCGCCCTTGGCGGTCCCGTCCAGCTTGGTGAGCACGACGCCGGTGACGCCGACCGCGTCGGCGAATTGGCGAGCCTGGATAAGGCCGTTCTGACCGGTCGTGGCGTCGATGACGAGCAGCACCTCGGCGACGTGACCCGGAGGCCGCTCGGCCACCCTTCGGACCTTCTTCAACTCCTCCATGAGGTTCGTCTTGGTGTGCAACCGGCCGGCGGTGTCCGCCAACACCAAGTCGGCGCCGCGAGCCGAGGCGTGCTGCACAGCGTCGAACACGACGGCACCCGGATCGCCGCCCTCGTTCCCGCGAACCACAGGAGCGCCGACCCGGTCCCCCCAGGTCTCGAGTTGGTCGGCCGCGGCGGCCCTGAAGGTGTCGGCGGCGGCCATCACCACCTTGTGTCCGGCCCGGGTCTCGCGCTGGGCGAGCTTCGCCAACGTGGTCGTCTTGCCCACTCCGTTGACCCCAACCATCAGCCAGACGGTCGTGCCGTCCCCATTGGCGAAATGCAGTTCGGTGTCACCCGCGAGCGAGTCGACGAGTTCGGCCTTCAGTGCGTCGAGAAGCGCGTCCGGGTCGCTGATGCCCTCCCGTTTGACCCGGGCGCGCAGCGCCTCGAGAAGATCGGTGGTCAGCGTCGCGCCGACGTCGGCGAGGATGAGAGCCTCCTCCAGCTCCTCCCAGGTCGAGTCGTCGATTCGGCCCCTGGAACGGACCGACCCGAGATAGCCAGAGAACAGCTCCCGCGCCCGCCCGAGCCGATCGCGGAACCTCGGGGGCGCCTCGACCAACCCGGCCGCCTCGAGCGCCTCGATCGCCTCGACTGCCTCGACTGCCTCGGCCGCCTCGATCGCCTCGGCCGCCTCTTCGACCGGAGCGACCGGAGCCTCGCCCGGCGCGGCGGGTCCCGGCGGCGCCTCAACGCCCGCCGGCTTCGGCGGCGCTTTGACTCGAGGCCTCGGCGGCTCAGGGGGGCGGCGAAGTTCGGGCCGCGGGGGCGCCGGCGGGATGTCTCGCCCGCGACGACCCGTGACCAGAAAACCCGCCAAGGTCACGAGCAGCGCCCCTAGCACGGAAAGCACGATGATCAGCGTGAGCATGGGAGTTCGAGCCTACCGGCGATCGGCAATCGGCAATCCCGAAGCTCCCCGGGGCGGGCCTTCTCAGAAGGCCCGTTTCACCCTGGGCTAGCTAGCTAGAGAGATCGGCGGAAACCCGCTCGCTGATGACCCGGGACGATCCGCCGGGTGCCATGGTGACCCCGTACAGGCAATCGGCTGCTTCCATCGTCCGCTTCTGGTGGCTGACAACGAGCAGCTGCGCTTCCTCCCGGAACTCGTGGACCAGATCCAGAAAACGATGGAGGTTCACGTCGTCCAGCGCGGCTTCGACCTCGTCCATCATGTAGAAAGGCGACGGCCTCGAGCGGAACACCGCGAAGAGAAACGCCAAGGCGGTCAGGCTGCGCTCACCCCCGGACAGCAACGAGAGCCTCCGCACGTTCTTTCCCGAAGGCCGGGCCTCCACCTCGATTCCGGTCTCGAGCAGGTGCTCCGGATCGGTGAGCCGGAGCCTTCCCTGCCCTCCGGGGAAGAGGGTGGCGAAGAGACGCTCGAAGTTGTCGGAAACATCGGCGAACGCCGCCCTGAAGACTTCGACGATCTCCGTGTCGATCGCCTTGATCACCTTGGCGAGCTCCCGGCGTGCCCGACGAACGTCCTCGAGCTGAGCCTCGAGGAAGTCGTGGCGTTCCATCAGGGCAGTGTGCTCCTCGAGGGCGAGCGGGTTGATCGGGCCCATCAGCCGCAGCTCCCGCTCCAGCTCCGTTCGCCTGCTTGTCGCACTCGTCCCGGGCGGCAGCTCGGGGCACTCTGCCGCCCGCACTGCGTCGGGCTCGCAGTCCAGATCTCGCCGGATCGTCTCGGTGAGCGCTTCCAGACGAACACGCGCCTCGGTGTCCTCGAGATCCACGCGCGACATCCGCTCGCGCATCTCGGAGAGCTGGCGCTCCGCGGCGCTTCTCTGACGGCGCAGCTGCTCCAACCGCTCGCTTCGTTCCCGAACCGCCTCCGCCTGCACCCGCCGGGCCTCCCGAAGCCGGACGACCATTGAGCCGATGAATGCCTCCCGCTCGAGGACGACCCGGAGGAGTCGCCCCGTGACCTGAGAGGCGCTTTCGAGGTTCAACCTCCGGGTCTTCGCCTCCTCGCGTTCGGTCGCGTTGCGCTGGAGACGTTCCTCCACCTCCCTCAGCCGCCGCTCGGTGAGGTTCCTGCGTTCTTCGAGGCCCGCTGCGCGCACTTCGAGGTCCCGCCTCATCGCCGCGACCGCCGCGGCCCGCTCGGCCAGGCGGGACCTGGCCGCCCGCTCGGCTGCAGCCCTTTCCGCCTCTGCTTCGGCGGCTTCTTCGAGCGCCGGCAGGATCGCCTCGAGTTCCGACACCCTCGCGCGTTCCCGGACGAGGCGCTCCTCGAGTTCTGCGTGCTGCAACCGGGCTGCCTCCAGCTCACTGTTGGCTTCGGCCAGTTCGTGTTCGGAGCGTCGGAGGCCGTCCTCGGCCGATCGCCGGCGACCCTCCCCGGTCTCAACTGCTCTGGTGGCTTCGGCAACCGACCGCCGGGCGGCTTCTGACTCCTGCAACGCGCGGGCGTAGTCCGATTGAGCCGCGTCAACCGCCGCCGCAGTTTCCTCAACCCGGCGCCGCGCCTCCTCAACCGCCGCAGCGGTGGCACCCGGGCCTCCCGCGCCCGCGCGCCACAGGCCCCCGGAGAACCGATCGCCCTCCGGCGTCACGACCACCAACCTCGGGTTGGCGACCGCGACCTCGACCGCCTCCTCCCACGAACCGCGGACGACGAAGCTGTTGTCGAGCAGCTGATCCAGAAGCGACTCGACTCCGGGGAGCAGTGCCCTCACCCGCCGGCGCAACGGGTCCGCACCTGCGACGACGGCTGCCCCGACAACGGAGGATTCGAGCCCCGGCAGAGCGACCACCGCGCCGGATGCCCCGTTGCGGTGGAGTTCCTCGAGCCCGCTCCTGGCGGCTGCAAGGCTGTCGACCACGACCGCGTCGAGAACCTCGCCTGCAGCTGCCTCGAACGCGGCCTCGAAACCCGGGTCTATCTCGACCAGTTCCATCAGGGTCCCGACAACGCCGTCAATAGCGGCAAGGCGTGCCGCTCCGGCACGGGCGCGGGCCTGCGCCAAAGCTTGCGACAGAGCCTCTTCCCGCGCCATCGAGCGCTGGTACTCCGCGTCGGCGGCGCGACGCCGATCCACAGCCAAAGCCAGCGACCTCTCCGCTGCCTCCTCCGCTTCACGAGCCTGCTGGTTGGCCCGAGCGAGACGCGGAGCCTGTTCGGTCGCTTCCTCCGCGGCCTGACGCAGGCGGCTCGCTTCGGCCTCCATCCGGCTGGATCGCTGGCCGATCACCTCGAGTCGGGCTTCCAGGCGCCGCAACTCTCCGGCCGAGCGTTCCAATGCCGCCCGAAGGCCACCGAGCTCGCCCCTGACTTCGGCGGCCGGGTCGCCGGTTGGGGTCTCGTCCCCGCCCCACCGCGACTCGACCGCTTCGGTCTCATTGGCGAGATCTCTCTCCGCCTCGGCCAGCTCGTCCGCAATGGGAATAAGGCTCAGTGCCTCCTGGTCGGTGGTGTCCAGCCGTTCGGCGAGCGACGCGGCCTCCCCTTCGAGGCTGGCGACCACGTCCACGTCGACGGTCGCCGAAAGGGACCGCTGGATCGAGCGCTGGCGTTCGTTGAGGAGCGCGACCATCCCGGACGCCCTCGCCTTGAGAGCCTCGGCCCTGGACAACAACTCCCCCAGATCCGACTCGCCACCTCCGCCGGCGCCGACGTCCTCCGCTTCGCTTGCCAACACCTGAGCGTCCAGACGGCTCAAGGCCGAGCGCACCTGCTCCTCTGTCCTCGCGAGCTCAGCCTTGTCGCGTGCCGCGCCCGCCAGGCGGGCTTCCACCGAGGTGAGGTCCCGGCCGAGCAGATGGCGCCGGACCGCGTTCAGTTCGGCAACCAGGTCCCCATGGCGGCGTGCCGCGTCCGCCTGCTTTTCGAGGGGACGGAGCTGGCGCCTGACCTCCCGCAGGAGATCCTGCAGCCGGACCAGGCTTGCCTCGGTCGACTCCAGCCGCCGTTCGGACTTCTCCTTCCGCCGGCGGTACTTCAAGATTCCGGCGGCCTCCTCGACGATCAGGCGGCGCTCCTCCGGCCGGGAGTTCAGGACCGCGTCGAGGTTCCCCTGCGACACGATCACGTGCTGCTGACGCCCGACCCCCGAGTCGGACAGAAGTTCCTGGATGTCGAGGAGCCGGCAGGGAACCCGGTTGATCGCGTACTCGGATTCGCCTGTCCTGAAAAGAGTCCTCGTGATGGTGACCTCGGAGAACTCGATCGGCAGAAGGCCGGCGGAGTTGTCGATGGTCAGCGACACTTCGGCCCTGCCGAGCGCCGGCCGCTTCGCCGTGCCAGCAAAGATGACGTCTTCCATCTTCGACGAGCGGACCGTTCGGGGCCCTTGAGCCCCGAGCACCCAAGCCACCGCGTCGACGATGTTGGACTTGCCGCTCCCGTTCGGACCGACGACGACCGTCACCCCGGGCTCGAATTCGAGCGTCGTGGTGTCGGCGAAGGACTTGAATCCCTTGAGGGTCAAGGACTTTAGGAACACAGCGCGACAAACCTAGTGGGAGGGAGGGGGACCGGATTCACCCCCCCACGCTGCCCGCTCCCACCGCCCGAGTGGTGGACCTCTCCGGAATTTCCTGTTGCTTGGTTTTCAGGTCAGATCTGGCAGTGGGGGCAGTAGTAGCCGCTCCGCCCGTTGGCCTTCACCCGCACGATCGGAGTCCGGCATCGAGGGCAGGGCTGCCCCTCGCGCCCGTAGACGTTGTGCTGCGTCTGGTAGTCACCGACCTCGCCGAATATGTCCCGGTACTGCTCGTCGGGCAGCGATGAACCTCTGTGCTTGACCGCATCCTGCAACGTCTCGATCATCGATCGGTAAAGGCGCCGGACCTCCTGAGGGGTCAACTGGTCGGAGCTGCGGTCGGGCGCGAGCCCCGCGGAGAAGAGGATCTCGTCCGCGTATATGTTCCCGATTCCTGCCACGAACCGCTGGTCCATCAGCAACGGCTTGAGCTTCGTACGACGCGCAGTGAGCAGTTCCCCGAAGCGGGTCCACGCAATCTGTTCCTCGATCGGATCGAACCCCAGGTGGGCCAGCTCGGGGACTTCGGCTTCGAGGCTCTCCGGCGCGGTGACGAACAGCTCTCCGAAGGTCCGCGGGTCGACGAACCGCATCTGCGGCGCGCCGACGAAGGTGATGACGACGTGGGTGTGCTTGGGGAGCGGTTCCTTCGGCGAGCCTCTCAGGATCTGCCCGCTCATGCCCATGTGGGCGACGAGGACGTCACCGTTGTCGAGCTGCATAAGCAGGTACTTGCCCCGACGCCTGGTGGAGGTCAGCTTTCGGCCCTCCAGCCGGGCGACGAACTCCTTCGAACCCGCCGCCCCGCTGTGGCGGCGGATGGACCGCTCGCCGGCGACCTCGACCTTCTTGATCTTGTGGTTGAGGAACTCCCTCTCGACGTCCCGGCGGATGGTTTCGACTTCCGGCAGCTCCGGCATCCCTCGACCCCCTACCGACCCGTCCCGCCGGCCTCGTCGCTCTGCCCCCGCGCAGCCGATCCGACGTGACTAGCTTCCGCTCGCAGCGTTTCCCATGCTTGGCGAGCCGCGGCCTGCTCGGCCTGCTTCTTGGAACGACCCCTCCCGACTCCCTGCGGCGCGCCCAGCACCTGGACGACCGCCTCGAACTCTTTGGCGTGGTCGGGTCCCTCGTCGGTGACCGAGTAGATAGGCAGCTGGTCGAACGATCGGGCGCACAGCTCCTGAAGCCGGGTCTTGTAGTCGTGCCCACCGGGGCCCGCCGCCCCCTCCTCGATCCTCTCGCCGAGGAGCTGCATGACCAGCCTGTCGGCCGCTTCCCAACCGCGGTCCATGTAGACGGCGCCGATCAGCGCTTCCATCGCGTCAGCGAGAATGGACGGCTTCTCACGGCCCCCCGACTGGTCCTCACCCTTCCCGAGAAGGAGAGCGTCGCCCACCCCAAGCTCGACCGCGATTTCAGCAAGTGCCGCCGAGTTCACCACCGAGGCGCGCACTTTGGCCAGCTCCCCCTCCGACATGTCGGGGTAGGTCTGGAAGAGATGGACGGTCACGACCAGGCCGAGCACCGCGTCGCCGAGGAACTCGAGGCGCTCGTTCGAGCTGGTTCCGAGGTTCTCCGCACACCAGGACCGGTGGGCCAAAGCGTGCGACAGCAGAGACTGGTCGCGGAGCTCCCAGCCCAAACGGCGGGCTAGTTCCTGCTGTGCTTCAGACCGGTCAGCTTCTATCGGCAGCGCCAAGCCTCCGTTCGGGCCGCCCCGCTCAGGCTGCCTCGAGCTTCGCCACGACGTAGTCCACCGCGTCCCGGACCGTTTTGAGATCTTCGAGATCCTCATCGTCGATCCGGAAGCCGACCGTGCGCTCCGAGAGCTCCTCTTCCAGGGCCTCCACCAGCTCGATGAGAGCCAGGGAGTCGGCCCCCAGGTCGTCACCGAAGGACGCTCCCTCGGTGATGGTGTCCGGGCTGACCTCGAGGATGTCGGACAGGCAGCCGCGGATCATTTCGAAGACCTCGTCTCGGCTGAGCGGGCTTCGCTCGACGTGGGTCTCAGCGGGCACGGGTTCTCCTATACATGGCGGGAAGCTGTTTGGCGGGAACCAAATGTTACCTCGCGAGCCGCCCCTAGCGACCTCACTCCTCGCGGTGCGTTCACAGTGCTCTTCAGCTGCTATTAACGCACCCGATGGTCTAAGTCAGCTGGTCGCGACCGCGCTGCGCAGCTGGTCCACCAGGCCCGCGGCGGCGGCCTGATGGCCGACCCGGACGGCGTTGACGATCGCTCGGGCCGAAGAAGAGCCGTGGCTGATGATGCACACGCCGTCGACGCCGAGCAGCATGGCGCCGCCGTAGGTGTCCGGGTCCAGCTCGGTGGCCAGAGGCGTCAGCGCCGGCATCAGCGCCTCGGACGCGGCCCTGGCCTCGTCGGTCGAGCTGAGCGCTGCGAGCACCGCGTTGAAGGCAAACCTCATCGCACCCTCGAGCGTCTTCAGCACCACGTTGCCGGTGAATCCGTCTGTGACCACCACGTCCACCGAGTCGGTCATGACGTCCCGGCCTTCGACGTTTCCCATGAAGCTGACCCCCGGGCCCGCCTCTCCGGCGGCGAGCAGGGCGTGGGCCTCCTTGGCGAGCGGGTTCCCCTTGCCGGGTTCCTCGCCGATTGACAGGAGCCCGACGCGGGGCTCGGCGATTCCGAACCGTTGCCGGGCGAAGGCCGAGCCCATTTGGGCGAACTGGACCAGCCATGCGGGGCTGCACTCGGCGTTGGCGCCGGCGTCGATGAGGACCGTCGGGGTGGAGCCGGGCACCGGGATCGGGGTTGCGATCGCGGGCCGGGCGACTCCGCTTATGCGGCCCATGCGGAAAAGCGCGCTGGCCATGGTCGCTCCGGTGTTGCCGGCGCTGACCATCGCTGCGGCCCGGCCGTCCCGGACGGCCTCGGCGGCGCGGAGGAGAGATGAGTCCTTCTTCGAGCGCACCGCCTTCGCCGGGTCGTCGTGCATCTCGATCACTTCCGAGGCGGGGATCACCTCGAGGCCTCCGGCGTCGCCGATCCTCTCGGGATCACCAACCAGGATGACAGGAAGCCCGGCCTCGGCCGCCTGCAGGGCGCCGGCGACGATCTCGGCTGGGGCTTTGTCGCCGCCCATCGCGTCGACAGCGACGGGGAGGCTGTGAACTTCGGCGGAAACCGACTCAGCCAACGTCTACCGACTCAGCCAATGTCTATGGCCTGCCGCCCCTTGTACCAACCGCAGGTCGGGCAGACCACATGAGGAAGCTTGGCGTTGTGGCACTGGGGGCAGATGCTGCGCGCCGGCGTGTTCAGAACCCAGGCGCTCGCCCGGCGGCTGCGGCTCTTGGCCTTTGACGTCTTCTTCTTGGGGACGGCCATCGTCGTTCCTGTCTGTTGCTTCGGTGGGTTCTCTAGGGGGCCGGAGCAGTTTAGGCGGTCACTGCGAACCGCGCTCCCTCAGGGCGTCAAGGACCGACCAGCGGGGATCCGCTGGCCCGGTTTCGCAACCGCAGTCGTCGACGTTCAGGTCTGCTCCGCAGGTTGGACAAAGCCCTCGGCATTCATCGCTGCATAGCGGGGCGAGCGGGAGCTCGAGGAGCAGCGCGTCGCGGACCAGCGGCTGAAGATCGAGCATCTCGCCGGCGAGGGGGTAGGTCTCCTCGTCGGGCTCGGCGTCGTGGCCGTGCGGGCGGTACAGCTCTCGGACGTGGGTGCGCAGCTCCCCGGTGACTGGCACCAGGCAGCGCCGGCACTCGCCCTTCCAAGGAGCGGTCACATCGGCGCTCACTTCTATCCCTCCACTGACCGAGTCGAGGGTGGCGTCGGCATCGACGAACGCATCACCGGGCACCACGCTCCCCGCGACCGACAGCTCTCCAACCCGGCCGGAGCGTTGCTCGTGCTGGCGCGCGCCGGGAGACCTTCGAAGCGTCGTTATCGACACCAACCAGGGGTTCTGGGCCACCCTTCCAGTAAACAGCGCCGGCCGTGAGAAACGGGGCCCGGCCGTGGACGCCAAACCGCGAAATCCCGGCCGCGCAGCCGGATCCGTCCGGCGTCTAGGTGAGGTCCTGGTCGAAGAAGGCGTCCTCGCCGAACACGCCGTTGGTGTCGCCTCCGGCGATTCCGATGTCCGAGGAGTCCACGACCGGAGGCGGAGTCACCGACAGCTTCTCCCGCCCTGCGGTGACCGTCTTCAAGGTGCGATCGAGAACAACCTCGAACGCGGCCAGTTTCTGATCGCAGTAATCCTCGGCCTCCAAGCGCAGGCGCCGCGCCTCGTCCCGCGCCTCCTCGACGATCCTGCGCGCGGCCTGCTGAGCTTCGCGGACGATCTCGGTGCGCTGCACCATCCGCTCGGCCTGGAGCCGGGCGGCTTGCAGAATGTCTTCGCCCTCGCGGTGCATCTTTGCGAGGAACTCCTCGCGCTCCTTCAGCATCCACCGCGCTTGCTTGGTCTCCTCGGGGAGCCGTTGGGAGGCCTCGTCTAGAAGCTCGAGCACCTCTTCTTTGTTGTCGAGCTTCACCGATGACGACAAAGGAAGCGTCCGGGTTCCCTCGATGATCTCGATGACCCGGCGTATCAGGCCCTCGGTATCGGGTTCCGCTGAAGCTCCGTCCAACAGGCTCATACCCGCGCCCCGCTTTTGGTTCCAGACGTGGCGGTTGACCTCGCTGCCGAGCTTTGCAGAGGGCCCACGCCGTCGACCGAGAATTTCTCCCGAAGCTTCCTGAGCACCGGCTCGGGAACGGTGAATCCGACCCTGTCCGCCCCGCCGAACTTGGCGAAATCCCTGACGTACTTAGAGGCAATAAACGAATACTCGGAAGACGAGGGAATGAACAGCGTTTCTATGCCCGCGACCTTGCGGTTCATCTGGGCCTGCTGAAGTTCGGCTTCAGCGTCGGAGGCCACCCGCAGTCCTTTGACGATCACGTCGGCGCCGATGTCACGGGCGAGATCGACCACGAGACTGGACAACGGAGAAAGCCGCACGTTGGGCAGGTGCGCCACCGACTCGGCGATCATCTCTTTTCGCTCCTCGAGGGTGAAAAGCGGTTCGCCCTTCTGGGTGTTGCGCATTGGGGCCACTACGACCTCCTCGAAGAGCTTGGAAGCGGCTTCCACGATCTCGAGATGACCGTTGTGAAAAGGATCAAAGGATCCTGGGAAAAGGGCGGTCCTCAAATCTCACCTTCTTGGCGGCGTTGACATCGGTGCCGGAGTTGTCTCAATTGCTCTGAGTTAGGTGCTCTGGCTCACAAGGGGTACGGCGGGTAACGAAACAGTCACTACGGTACCGCCGTATTTTTTCACCTTCACAGTCTCCCACGCCGGTCCCGGATCCCACGTGTCGCCGGTTTCGGCGACGAGAATACGGGTCCGGCGGTTCAGCTGCTCGAGCAACCCCGGCCATTCGGTGTAGTCGTAGGGCGGGTCGGCCAGCACCAGGTCAACGGTGCCCATCGTCGACGCGAACCCCAGCGAGTCCGCGGCCACGACCTTTGCCCTTGCGGCCAGCTCGCCGACAACGGCCAGGTTGCGGGTGATTGTGTCGCGGGCGGCGCGGTCGTTGTCGACGAAGGTCACCCTCTCCGCCCCGCGCGAGAGGGCCTCGATCCCCAAGGCTCCGCTGCCGGCGAAGAGGTCCACGACGGTCGCGCCTTCGACTGCGTCCATGCTCACCAGCATGGAGAACATCGCTTCGCGCACCCGATCGCTGGTCGGTCTGGTGCGCATCCCGGCCGGCGCGTGGAGCTGGCGTCCCCGGGCAACGCCGGCCACGACCCTCAAGAGACCAGCCTCACCATGCGGATGTCACGAAACGGACCTCACGAGGAGAGACCGTACCGGCGGCCCGCCGTCTGAAGGTCTCAGCTCTTGAACAAAAACTCCCGGTCCTCGTCATCGAGCAGGTAGCCGATTTCCTCCGCCAGCCCGGGGAGACCCTCGAGGCCGGGGTGGTGGCCGACCAGTTCGAATGCGACCTCGCGGGCCTTGGCGACCATCGGCCGGTCCCTCCGGAGCGATGCGAGCTTCAGATCGGTAACGCCCTTCTGCCTGGTCCCGAGGATGGTGCCCTCGCCGCGCAGGTCGAGATCCACCTCCGCCAGCTCGAATCCGTCGGTCGACCGCTCGAGGGCGCCGAGCCGTTCCTCGGCCTCGGGCGTCGACCCGGCGCCGAGCAGGAAACACCAGGACTGGTGCTGGCCTCTGCCCACCCGGCCGCGAAGCTGGTGTAGCTGTGCGATGCCGAACCGGTCGGCGTCCTCGATCACCATCACGGTCGCGTTGGGCACGTCGACACCGACCTCGATCACCGTCGTCGCCACCACGACATCCAATTCGCCTGAACGGAAGTCGGCCATGACGGTCTCCTTCTCCTTCGGTGAGAGCTGCCCGTGCAGAAGCCCGATCCGGAGCCCCTTGAGCTCGGCTTCGGCTAGGCGGTCCCGTTCCTCCGAGGCGGAGCGCGCCTGGATGCGCTCCGAGTCCTCGACGAGCGGGCAAACCACATAGGCCTGGCGACCCTCGGCCACCTCGGCGCGCACCTTGTCCCAGGCAAGGGTCTCCTCGAGCGGTCCCTGCGCCCAGTGCGTGGCGATCGGGGTGCGGCCGGGAGGGAGCTCGTCGAGGACCGTCGTGTCGAGGTCGCCGTAAACGGTCATGGCCGCGGTCCGGGGTATCGGGGTGGCGGTCATCACCAGGACGTCGGGGATCACCTCGCCCGGGCCCTTCGAGCGAAGCGCGGCGCGCTGCTCAACGCCGAAGCGGTGCTGCTCGTCGATGACCACCGCACCGAGGGACTTGAACACGACCGACTCCGTCAGCAACGCGTGCGTCCCGATGAGAACGTCGACATCGCCGGACTGGAGGCCGGCGTGCAGGCGTGTCCGTTCCGCGGCGGTGGTCCGGTTGGTCAGGAGCTCCACCCGGAGGGGCCGTTCTGCGAACAAGGTGTCGGTGCTCGGGACCGACAACCCCTCGACGAGAGCTCTCACCCCGGCGTAGTGCTGCTCGGCCAGCACCTCGGTCGGGGCCATTAGCGCGCCCTGGTGCCCGCCCTGCACCGAGGTCAGCAGGCAGGCCAGTGCAACCACCGTCTTGCCCGACCCCACGTCGCCCTGCAGCAACCTGTGCATGGGGTGCGGGCCGGCCATGTCCGCGCCGATCTCTCCGATCGCCTTGTCCTGAGCAGCTGTCAGGGAAAAAGGAAGGGCGTCGCGGAATCTGGCCACCAGCTCCCCGTCGACCTTGTGGCGGATCCCGATGGCTTCGCTCTCGACTGCCTTCTTCCTCATCACAAGCACGACTTGCAGCCGCAGCAGCTCGTCGAAGGCGAGGCGATCGCGTGCCCGGCGCGCCGCCTCCAACGTGTCCGGCTCGTGGATCTGCTGCAGTGCCGTCTCCCGGTCGACCATCCCGAGCCGCCCGACCAGGTCCTCCGGAAGCGGATCGTCCAAGGGCTTCGCCCGTCTCAGGGCCTCGGCTATCCAGCCGGCAAGCTGCCAGGTCATCAGGCCGGCCTTTTCGGACTGCGGGTAGACGGGGACTATCCGCCCGGTGCGGTCCCCGACCAGATCGACGACCGGGTTCGTCATCTGCAACCTTCCCCGGTACCGCTCGCACTTGCCGAAAACGACCGCCTGAGTCCCCTCTGCAAGCTGCTTCGCACGCCATGGTTGGTTGAAGAAGGTCGCCCGGAGGTAGCTCGATCCGTCGAAGAAGTCGACCTCAACCAGGGACCGCCCCTGTCGGGTCCGGCGGCCATTGACCCGGCGAACGACTGCCAGCACCATCGCCTCTTCGCCTTCCCGCAGGTCTGCGATCTCCGCCTGGTTGGTCCGGTCGATGTACCTGCGCGGGTAGTGCGTCAGAAGGTCGAGGACGGTCTCGATGCCCATCGAGGCGAGGGCGTCACCATTCTTCGGCCCTACTCTCTTGAGCTCCTGGACGCTTTTTTCGGCCAGGCGGGGGAACGACGCCATCAGTTAAAGATAGGTAGTACCGTGCGACCGCTGTGCGCTTGAGGCGCTTCTTCCTGCTGGCCGTGTGCGTTCTTGCCGCCTGCGGGACCAGTTCCCAGAGTCGAGAGAAACCAACTTCGACTCAGCCGAGCAGCGCGCCCGCCACATCGTCGGTGGGCTCTTCGCCGTCGTCCACCTGCACCAACAGTTGCACCAACAGTTCGGCGGCGGCGCAGTGGACACTGCAGCGCAAGGCCTCGTTCCTTCTCGTCGCCCCGGTACTGAACTTCGACATGACGACCGTCCGCCTGTCGGCACAGTTTGGAGCAGGGGGCGTGTTGTTCCTTGGAAGCGCACCGCCGCCGGCCGGTCTCGGCGCTCAGCTTCGAACGGCGCTGGCCGCTGGCGCCGGCCCCGCCCCGGTCGCGATGGCCGACGAAGAAGGCGGCGTGATCCAGAGGCTGGCCGGACCAGTGGTCTCGATGCCGTCGCCGAGAACGATGGCCGCGACGATGTCGCCGAGCCAAGTCGAGACCCTGACCACCCAAGCGGGTTCGCAGATGCGAGCGCTGGACGTGGGCATGGACCTGGCGCCCGTCGCGGACCTCGATGCCGGCGCCGGACCTTCGGCCACCGACCCCGACGGAACGCGGTCGTTCAGCGCCGACCCGAACGTGGCATCGGAGTACACCGTCGCCTACGCCGCCGGGTTGTCACGAAGCGGGGTCATACCGGTGGTCAAGCACTTCCCCGGGCTCGGGGGCGCCACCGGGAACACGGACTACGGTCCGGCTACCACACCGCCTTTGCAGACCCTCCAAACCAGGGGCCTGGTTCCCTTCAGGTCGGCCATAGCAGCCGGTGACCCGGCGATCATGGTGTCGAACGCGGCGGTGCCGGGGCTCACCACGCTGCCGGCGTCGTTGTCGCCGGCCGTCGTCAGCGGGCTGCTCCGGTCGCAGCTCGGCTTCAACGGGCTCGTCCTCACCGACAGCGTCTCGGCGGGTGCGGTGTCAGCCGCCGGCTACGACGTGCCGAAAGCCGTCGCCGCCGCGATAGGAGCCGGCGCCGACATGGTCCTGTTCGGATCCACCCTCAACGCCCAACAGGTCGCCATGCTCGCGCCCGGCAACGTCGCCTCCACCCTCCAGCAGGCCTCCACCGCGATCGTGTCTGCCGTGAACGCCGGCACCATCCCCACTTCGCGGATCGATGCTGCGGTTCAGCACATCCTGGCCGCCGAGCACCTCCCCCCTACTCGATGCTGAACAGGTAGGGATAGACCGGCTGGCCGCCCTGGTGCACCTCGGTGTTGATGCCCGGGTAGCGCTCGTCGAGCCACTCGGTGATCCGGCGGGTCGTCGCGGCGGAGGATCCCTCGCCGGCGATGACCGTGACGATCTCATGGTGCTCGGGGTCGATGAGATGTTCCAGTAGCGCGGTCGCCGCGTCGGCGAGGCCGGGAGCGACCACCTCGATCCCCTTTCGGGAGAGACCGAGATAGTCGCCCTCGGATATCGGGCCGGCGTCGCACATGCTGTCGCGAACCGCCCTCGTCACCTCTCCTGCTACGACGCGCGCCGCGCTCTCCGACATGAGCGCCGCGTTGGAGTTTGCGTCTCCCTCGGGGTCGTACTCGAGCAGGGCGGCGAACCCCTCCTGAATTCCCCGGGTCGGGATGACCGTGACCGGTTTCGACGCCTCAGCTGCGGCCTGCTCGGCGACCGGAATGATGTTCTTGTTGTTGGGAAGGATGACGACCTGCTCACCGGGAGCGGAATCCACCGCAGCCAGCAACTCCGCTGTCGATGGGTTCATGGACTGCCCCCCGCTGACGAAGTGGTGCACCCCTAGCGAACGGAAGATCCGTCGAATCCCGTCCCCGGTGCACACAGCCACCGCGGCGCAAACAACGGGCTCTTCCTTTGGCTCATCACCTGCGCCCGCCTCGGCGGCGTCGCGAACCCACCGCTCCTCCTCGACCTCCTCCCAGAGGTCGGACACCCGGATCTTCCTCGGTCGCCCTGCCTCGAGGGCCGCCTCCACGGCCGCCCCGATGTCGTCCGTGTGGATGTGGCAGTTCCAAAGCCCGTCGCCGCCCACAACCACGATCGAGTCCCCGATGCCGGCCCAGACCTCGCGGAATGGCGGGATCAATGCGTCCGGCGCGTCCAGGAGGAACATCACCTCGTAGCGGAGACCGCTCGAAGCTGCGTCGGCTGATCCGTGCTCTGACCCGAACCCGAGGCCGTCACCAGCTGCAACCGATCCCAGGCCCCGCGCCTGCGCGCCCTGTCCCTCCGGAGGCTCGGGAAGTGGTCGCCCATCGGCCACATGGAGGAGAGCGTCGAGCAGCAGCAGGAGACCGGCGCCACCTGAATCCACCACGCCGGCCGCCTTGAGGACTGGCAACAACTCGGGCGTCTTGCTCAAAGCCTCGGCGGCCGCGGACTGGGCCGCCGAGAGAACCGGGACGAGGCCCTGCGAGGCGCCGGTAGCTACGGCCGCATCTGCAGCCGACTTGGCGACGGTGAGGATGGTGCCTTCGACGGGATGCTGAACGGCCCGGTAGGCGCCTTCAGACGCGCGGGTCAGGCCGTCGATCAACACCGCGGCGTCGATTCCTTCGGACTCCCTGGCGGCCTCGGCGAAACCCCGCAGGATCTGGGACAGGATCACCCCCGAGTTTCCTCGCGCCCCCATGAGCGAGCCGTAGCTGATCGCCTGGGTGACGGAGGCCATGTCGGCGGCGTCCCTATCGGCGATCTCCTTCACCACCGATTCGAGGGTGAGCGCCATGTTGGTGCCGGTGTCACCGTCAGGCACCGGGTAGACGTTGAGCCGGTTGATACGGTCCTGGTGGGAGCGCAACGCATCCCTGTAGGCGGAGATCGCGGCCGCCAGATCGCCCGCGGTCAGCCGCTCCAACGTCTGCATCAAGGGGATGCTAATCTGGCCAGCCGGCCCGTTCGGGCCTGTGGACTGCCGACTAAGCGAGGTGTGCGTTCCCGATGGCAGCTGTTTGTGAGGTATGCGGCAAGCGGCCGTCGTTCGGTATGAGCATCAGCCACTCGCACCGGCGTACCAAGCGGCGCTGGAACCCGAACATCCAGCGGGTGCGGGCCATCGTCAACGGAACGCCCCGCAGGGTGCACGTCTGCACCTCGTGCATCCGCGCAGGAAAGATCACCAAAGCAGTCCGCTGACGCCGATTCGGAGTTGAAGCTCCGGGCGTCAGATAGTTCAGCTCGCGGGCGGTGCCGCCGGATGCGGACCAGGGTCGGTGGCCCCGGCCAGCAGGCGCATGACGTCCTCGCGCCGGAAGCGCAAGTGGCCGCCCATCGTGCGGAGGCTCGGGAGCTTCCCGGCGGCCGCCCAGTTGATAACCGTCCGCTCGGTAACGTCGAACATGACCGCGACCTCATGGCTGCGGAGCAGGTGGTGCTGATCCGCACCGCGCTTGTCCGAACCCGGCCGCGAGGGCACCTGCGGGACGATCCTCGGGGCCGCCGACCGGAGGTCGGGCCTTGCGAAAGGAGTGGGCCGGCGGATGCTGACCAGGTGGCCGGCGATCTGGCGGGCCAGTGAGGTCATGGCCCGGTGCTCCCGCTTGGTGAGCTGGCGCACCCACCGGTCGAGAACGGCGACGACGCCCAGCAGCGCACCGGAGTCACCGCGAAGAGCTACGCCGTAAGCCCAGCGCATCGAGTGCGGGGGGTGGACCAAGGGGCTGGACGGAAGCGCG
This sequence comes from uncultured Acidimicrobiaceae bacterium, assembly GCA_964497005.1. GTDB lineage: Bacteria > Actinomycetota > Acidimicrobiia > Acidimicrobiales > Palsa-688 > DASUWA01. The sequence continues at coordinate 23,444 of CAZCCS010000005.1, forward strand.
GTGACCATGTCGACGATCTCGAAGGGCTCGGTACGTCCCGAGAGCATGACGAACAACTGGCCGTCGTTGAGTCCGTCTTTCGAGTCGAGGCCGTATGACAGGGTGCTCCAGCTTCCGTCCGCCTGTGGGACCGAGAGAACCGCTGCCGGCGTCTGGCAAGCGAGGGCTCCGAGCATCAGCAGGTCGAGGAATGCCTGGCCGGGAGCGGTAGCGGAAGCCGCGGTCACCCGGTGCGACAGTTCGGCATCGGCCACCAACGCTCTCGGAGCGTCGAGGCCCGGCCCGACCGGCACAGCCAGGCTCGGGCTCGGGCTCGAAGCGCCTGCACGGGGGAGGGATTCCGGCATGAATAGGATCTCGGCGCGCCACCCCGCGCACTTGAGCCCTAGTGCGGGCCCCACTGCGTGTTCCTAACCCGTGTGCCTAACGCGTCTGACGACGGGACCACCCGGGGTTCACTGGCCCCACGCCGGCGCCTATATCGAGCCCGGCGACGATCGCGGCGGTGACGAACTCCTTGGCCGACTCGCACGCATCAAGAACGTTCTCGCCTCTCGCGAGCAGGGCGCAGATCGCCGCGGACAGGGTGCAGCCGGTGCCGTGGGTGTTGCGGCGCGAGATCCTCGCCGCCTCCAGCATTCTGATCTGCCCGTCCAGCCAGAGAACGTCGGTCGAGTCGGCGCCCTCCATGTGGCCACCCTTGACAAGGACCGCCCGCGCCCCCAATCCGGCAATCTCTTCGGCCGCGGACACCATTCCTTCGAGCCCCTCGACCGGGTGCCCCAGGATGGCTTCGGCCTCCGGCAAGTTCGGGGTCACGACCGCGCACATCGGCAACAGGAGATCGCACAGGACCTCGACCGCGGTCTTCTCGAGAAGCGTTTCGCCGTGGCTGGTCACCAGGACGGGGTCGACGACCAGCGGCGAGATCTCGTGCCTTGCGACCGCTCTGGCGACCGCCTGGATGACGCGGGCATTTCCGAGCATGCCCGTCTTGGCTGCCGAGACGCCCAAGTCCATTGCCACCGAATCGATTTGTGCCTCCACGAGGGACGGTTCGAGAACGACCGCGTCCTGGACGCCCAGGGTGTTCTGCGCGGTGACCCCGGTTACCGCGCTGGCACCCCACACACCGAGGGCTTCGAACGTCTTGAGGTCCGCCTGGATGCCTGCGCCGCCGCCCGAGTCCGAGCCGGCGATGGTCAGGGCGACCGGCACCGTCGACAACCCGGCCCCGTTGGTCACCGCTGTTTCCTCACCGCTGTTTCCTCACCGCTGGCTCCTCACCATTGGTGCTGCCATCCGACCGGGAGAAGCGCTTCGCCGCGCAGGCGAATGCCCGGGCTTTCGGTGCACACGCCGATCCGGACCGGCCGGCGGAGCCCGGAGAACCCGGCGGCGACGTCAGCGCTTGGCGGCATGCAGAACACCAGCTCGAAGTCTTCCCCCCCGTGCAGCGCGTCGTCCAACGAGGCGCCATCCGCCACGGGAACATCGTCGAGGTCGACCCCCACCCCCGACGAGTCCGAGATGTGGCCCAGGTCGGCGGCGAAACCATCGGAGACGTCGATCATCGCGGTGGCGCCGGCGACGCGGGCCGCGCGCCCTTCGGCGACGCGCGGCACCGGGCGGGCGTGCGCGGCGACCAGCGGGCCCGAACTGGTCGCCCCTTCGCGCAGGAGCCTCAGGCCGGCCGCCGAAGCGCCAAGCGGCCCGGTGACCCAGACCTCGTCGCCCGAACGGGCGCCGCGGCGCAACACCGGAGAGCCCGGGCACGTCCCCGACACGGTCACGCTGACAACCAGGTCGGTCGCGTTGGCGAGGTCTCCCCCCACGACGGGGCATCCGAACGCCTCCGCCGCGTCAGCGATACCGAGGTAAAGCTCGTTCAGATCCGTTCCGGCGGGCCCCGCGACGCTGACCAGGGCGTAGCAGGGGTCCGCCCCCATCGCCGCCATGTCGCTTACCGACGCCGCCATCGCCTTCCAGCCCAGGTCGGCAACTCCAGTGAGGTCCAGGTCCGCGTGGACGCCTGCGACCACCGCGTCGACCGCCAGCAGGAAAACGTCGCCGCCCGGGCGGGGAAGAACCGCGGCGTCATCACCGATCCACACCTCCCCGCCATCAGGCGGGCTCGGCAGGCTGTCGCGGATCGCGTCGATAGCGGCGAACTCGCCCATTACGACGAGGATCCGTTAACGTCATCCACAAGGGGGAAGCGTAGGCAGTGAAGTAGTCGGACGCTGTACGAGGAGATAATTCAAACCAGTGACCTCCACCAATCCCCTGACGGAACACCGACGCCTTCGGGAGTGGATAGAAGAGTGGGCGGCGCTCGCTCAGCCTGACCGGGTGCTCTGGTGTGATGGGTCGGCGGAGGAGTACGACGACCTCTGTTCCCAACTGGTTGAAGCCGGCACGTTCACGCAACTGTCGGACGCAAAACGCCCCAACAGCTATTGGGCGACCTCCGACCCGGCCGACGTGGCTCGGGTGGAGGACCGCACGTTCATCTGCTCGGAACGGCAGGAGGACGCCGGCGCCACCAACAACTGGCGCGAGCCGGGTGCGATGAAACAGGAGCTGCGCGATCTATACCGGGGCTGCATGCGGGGCCGCACCATGTACGTGGTGCCCTTCTCGATGGGCCCGCTCGGCTCGCCGATCGCTCACATCGGGGTGGAGCTGACCGACTCGGCCTACGTGGCGGTGAGCATGCGCATCATGACCCGGATGGGCCGCGGAGCACTCGAGGTCCTGGGCGCCGACGGAGAGTTCGTCCCGTGCGTCCACTCGGTGGGAGCGCCTCTTGAGCCTGGCCAAGACGACGTGCCCTGGCCGTGCAACAGCGACAACAAGTACATCGTCCATTTCCCCGAGACCCGCGATATCTGGTCGTTCGGTTCCGGCTACGGAGGCAACGCCCTTCTCGGAAAGAAGTGCTTTGCGCTGCGCATCGCCTCGGTGATGGCCCGCGACGACGGGTGGCTGGCGGAGCACATGCT